>JAQGJO010000279.1 GCA_028290595.1 Hyphomicrobiales bacterium
GACGAGAAGGACGCGTGGTTCATCGGCTATACGCCGGACGTCGTGGTGGGCGTTTACATCGGCTACGACAAGCCGCGTCATCTTGGTAACCGCGCGACCGGCGGCGGCCTGGCCGCGCCGATCGTCAAGGACTTCATGAAGGTGGCGCTCGCCGACAAGCCGGCTGCGCCGTTCCGCGTTCCGCCCGGCATCAAGTTGATCCGCGTCGACGCCAAGACCGGCATGCGTGCCGGCCCCGGCACCGAGAAGGCGATTCTGGAAGCCTTCAAGCCCGGCACCGCGCCGCCCGACAGCTATTCGGTGGTCGGTTATGGCGAAGGCGAAGCAGGCGGCGGTGCACCTTCTGGCGGGGGAGGCGGGCGCTCGTGGGGCACCGGTGTGTCGCCCGATGCCGACCGTGCCGTGCGCTCGGGCACCGGCGGGCTTTATTAAACGCCGCTATCTGTTTTTCGTTCGCCTGCAACACGTTCACGATCATATGTCTTGATAGTCTTGCGGTTGCAGGCGCTTATAGTGTGCTGGGGCGACGTCAATCTGTTTGAGGAATGCCCCCATGCGCCTGCCATTGCTCGCACCCGCCGATCTGACGCCCGAGCAGAAGTCGCTCTACGACATCATGCGCAAGGGCATCGCCAGCAACTTCAACGCCTTCAAGGTCATCACGGACGACGGCGCGCTGATGGGGCCATGGAATCCCTGGTTGCATGAGCCGGGCATCGGCAAGGCAATCTGGGACCTGACGATGGCCATGACGGCCAACGCGTCGCTGCCCGACAATGTGCGGCAGGTCGTCATCCTGGTTGTCGGTGCACGTTTCGATGCCGCTTACGAGATTTATGCGCACATCGCGGTTGCCGAGCGCGAAGGCATGAAGGCGGAGCGTTTGGCGACGCTGGCGGCAGAGCTGAAGCCGACCGATCTGACGGCGGCAGAGAGCATCGCGTTCGACGTGGCTTACAAGCTGGTGCGCGGCGGCACGTTGCCGGAGCCGCTCTACAAACTATCGATCGCGACCTTCGGTCAGCACGGCACCAACGAACTGATCTATCTGGTCGGACTTTACAGTTTGGTTTCGACGACGCTGAACGGCTTCAATGTGCCGGTGCCCGAACGTGAGTGACAAGACGCCGGCGAAAGCGCCCTCCGAACCGCCCAAGGCAAACGCCACAGCGTTCGAAAGTATCGCACTGCTGCTGCAGGGCGGCGGCGCGCTTGGCGCTTATCAAGCAGGTGTCTACGAGGCGCTGGCCGAACGCAATATCGAACCGACCTGGATCGCCGGCATTTCCATCGGATCGATAAACTCAGCGATCATCGCCGGAAACGCCGCCGTCGATCGCGTCGCAAAGTTACGTGAGTTCTGGGAAGGCGTCACGGCAGGCAATTCAGCGTGGGGCAACTGGGCCGACCTGTTTTCGGGCGCCAACGCGCGAGGCTTTTTCAACCAGTACTTCGCCGGGCAGGCGCTGGTCGGCGGGGTGCCGGGCTTTTTCTCACCGCGATTTCCGCCGCCGCCGCTGCAGCCGAATGGCACGCCCGCGGCGACGAGTTGGTACGACACCGGTCAATTGCGCACCACGCTTGAGCGCCTGGTTGATTTCGACCGCATCAACGCCAAGAGGATGCGCTTCAGCGTCGGCGCCGTCAATGTCCGTACCGGCAACTTCGCCTATTTCGACAACGCCGCCGATACGATCCGCGCCGAGCATATCATGGCGAGTGCTGCCTTGCCGCCGGCGTTTCCCGCCGTCGAAATCGACGGGGAGTGTTATTGGGACGGCGGCATGATTTCGAATACGCCGCTCGATTGGGTTATGTCGGCGCAATCCGATCTGGATACGTTGGTGTTCCAGGTCGATCTGTGGAGTGCGCGAGGCCCGTTGCCGCGCGATCTTGCCGAGGTCGTCGTGCGAATGAAGGAAGTTCAGTATTCGAGCCGGACCCGTGCCGCGACCGATCAGTTCAAGCAGCACCAGAAATTACGCGCCGCTTTCAACGAGCTGTACGCCAAGCTTCCCGCTGAACTTGCCGCGACGCCGCAGGCGCAGCTTCTGGCGAAGGCGGCAGACCCGGCGGTCTACAATATCGTGCAACTGATCTATCGCTCGCCGACCTATGAAGGACAGTCCAAGGATTACGAATTCTCCCGCAAGACCATGCTGGATCACTGGGCCGCAGGGTATCGCGATGCGAAGACCACGTTGTCGCATCCGGAAGTGCTGACCCTCCCGAAGGACGCCGTCGTAGTCTACGACTTCGTGACGCCGTCGAACGAGCGTCATATGCCTGCCAAATCGGCGAAAAAAGCGTTGTAAGGCAGCTCCACGTGGCCGCGCCGGTGGGGCTTCGGGGGTTGCGCCGCGGCGGTCGGACCGCTACATGCGGCCCCTGAAAGCGGAATAATCATGCGCGCGGAAACACAACGCCTCGTTGAAGACATCAAGCAGTCAGTCGGGCTGCTGAGGAGGCATCTTTGACGTCGATACTGCGACGCGCCGCCTCGCCGAACTGAACAAATCCGCCGAAGACCCCGCCTTCTGGAACGATCAGG
>JAQGJO010000302.1 GCA_028290595.1 Hyphomicrobiales bacterium
TTCCTTGATCTTGGTACTGTTATGGTTACTCGCCGCCAAAGCGTCATTCTGATTGGCTCGGCCTTCTTCGCGCCGACGATTGGTGCTGCTCAAACGAGCGGCCTTGGTATACCATCCGGACAGCCGATTCTGCGGATCACCGGCAAGATCAGCAGACAGAACGATAACGGTGCGGCAGTCTTCGATGGGGCCATGCTTGAATCTCTCGGCATGACGTCCTTCGAGACAATGACACCTTGGTATACCGACAAGGTGAAGTTCGAGGGCATTCCGATGGCGAGGCTTCTGGCAAGCGTTGGCGCATCTGGAGACAAGCTTCGTGTCACCGCGCTGAACGACTATACAAGCGAAATTCCGATCGAGGATTTCGAAAAGTATGGCGTCATTCTCGCGCTCAAGCGTAATGGTCAGTACATGCCGGTGAGCGACAAAGGTCCGCTTTTTATTGTTTATCCATTTGACGCGATGCCGGAATTGAAAAGCCAGAAGTTCTACAGTCGATCCGCCTGGCAGGTGGCGCGAATGGAAGTCAAATAAGCGTAAAGCTATCGGGGGACGAATGGGGACGTCGAAGTGCTGAAAACAGTCAAAATCGTTTTCTCTTCGATCATCTGCTTCTTCGTATGCGGCGCTCTCTATTTTACGTCTTTGATCACCGAACGGCAGGCGGCCCTTGAAGAGGCTTCCCGTTACAATCTGCAATGGAGTTCCAGCCAGGCCGTTATCGAACTTGTACGGCTGGAAAAAGCCCTCGCGGTGACGCAGGTCGACAAGACCCCGGCGGCGCTCGACGAAGTCAGGCTGCGATACGACATTTTGATCAACCGCATGTCGCTGCTCGGCGGCGGCGAGTTCCTCAGGTTTCTGAAGCAGGATGGCGAACTGCTCGAAACTTTTCAGGAGGCCGAAAAGAAAATCCAGGGCGTCGCCAAACTCATGCCCGGCGTCGGCGATCCGGCTGTCGCAAAGCAGGCGCTTGAAACGATCGAGCCGCTCAGCCGGCAATTTCTCGCCATCTCCGCCCAGGCCAACAAATATGGCGGCGAGCAGGTGGCGCTCGATCAGGCGCTGCTTGTCCGCCAGCACTGGCAATTTTCTGCGATGGTCGCCGGCCTTATCGTCTGCGGCATCATGCTGATGATGCTTCTGAACTGGCATAACCGTTTGCTGGGGTTCACCCACACGCGCCTGGAAGCGACCACAGAGAAGCTGGCGGCATCGCGCCGGCAGCTCGACGCAGCCTTAAACAATATGTCGCAAGGGCTGAGCGTGTTCGACGGCGACGGCAATCTCGTTCTTGCCAACCGCAAATTTGCCCGCATGTTTGGCTTGAACGACGAAATCAGCGATACATCACTCAGCTTTGCGGAATTGAGCCGGCAGGTCGAGAAAGTCGGCGATATCAGTCTGGTCGATATTCTGCATCGTCATAGTCAACGCATTGCCCGGCAACAGCCGGACTACGCCTACGAAAGTCTTGATGATGGACGGGTTTTTTCCATCACCCATCGTCCGATGGAGAACGGCGGCTCGCTTGCCACGTTTCTCGATGTCACAGCACGCCGCCGCACAGAGGCCAGAATCGAATATATGGCAACACACGACACACTGACCGGTCTGCCGAACCGGGCACAATTCCGTGCGGACACCGAATCGGCCATCGGCTCGCCCAGCGGCAATGACAACGGCCATGACAACGGCCCCGCGATCATCATGCTGGACATCGACAATTTCAAAACCATCAATGACACGATGGGGCTGCCGATGGGTGATGCGCTGCTGTGCGCCCTGTCTGGCCGCGTCAAGTCATGCTTGCCGAAAAATTGCAGCGGCGCGCGGCTGGGCGGCGACGAATTCGGCATTCTGCAGACCGACGCTCTTCAGCCTGCTTCCGCCATCGCGCTCGCCAAGGATCTCATGGTGCTGCTGGCCGAGCCGATCGACCTCGATGGTGTTCAGGTCAAAGTGCGCGCCAGCATCGGCATTGCCACGGCGAATGAGAAAACCACGAATGCCGACGAGCTTCTCAAGAACGCCGATCTGGCGCTGAACCGCGCTAAGACGGAAGGCCGCGCCACCTATCGCGTGTTCGATCCGGAAATGGCGAAATCGGCAAATCTGCGCCGGCAGATGGAAGTCGATCTCCGCGAGGCCATCGTCGCCGATCGGTTCGAATTGCACTATCAGCCGATCATGAACATCCGCCAGGGCGGTGTCGCGGCGTGTGAAGCCTTGCTGCGATGGAACGATCCCAAGCGCGGCATGATTCCGCCGATGGAATTCATTCCGCTGGCGGAAGAAATCGGCGTCATCGGCGAAATTGGCGAAATGGTTCTGCGCAAGGCGTGCATCGAGGCGATGGCATGGTCGAGCGACATCAAGGTGTCCGTGAACGTCTCGCCGCTGCAATTCAACAGCCGCGATCTGATGGCCGATGTCGCCGGCGCTTTGGCGGCGAGCGGCCTGTCGCCGTATCGCCTCGACCTTGAAATCACCGAATCCGTTCTGCTCGCCGATACGGAAGACGTGCTTGAAACATTGCATCGCCTGCGCGCCATGGGCGTGCAGATTTCCATGGACGATTTCGGCACCGGCTATTCGTCGCTCAACTATCTGCGCCGGTTTCCCTTCGACAAGATCAAGATCGACAAATCTTTCGTGCGCGACGTGGACAGCAGCGAGGACGCCACGGTCATCGTGCGGGCGGTGACGAGCATTGCCGGCAGCCTGGGCATGATCACCACCGCCGAAGGCATCGAAACGCTGGAACAGTTGGAACGCGTCCGCGCCGGCGGCTGTGCCGAAGCGCAGGGCTATCTGTTCTGCCGTCCGCTACCGGCTGCGAAGCTGCGCCCGATGCTCGACGAACTCGCGCTCGACACCAGAGCCGTTGCCTGACGCTGTCTACTTTGCTTCCGGCTTGAATATCTTGCCGAACCGCTCTGCGTCATAGACGATCAGCTTGTCGAACGCCTCCGGCGTGCTGCCGACGAGTTCGACGCCAAGCGCGCTGAAGCGCTTCTTCTGTCCGGCATCGGTCAGCACCGTCTGGAAGTCCTTGTTTAACTTCGCGATGATCGGTTTGGGCGTGCCTGCCGGCGCCAGCACGCCGAACCAGCCATCGAAGTC
>JAQGJO010000221.1 GCA_028290595.1 Hyphomicrobiales bacterium
TGCATCATCGAGACGATGCGGCCGAATTCCGGAATGAAGCGGCCGAGCACGCCCGCCTCGTTCATCCGGCGCAGAATGAGCGCCGGATCGCGCCGCGAGGTTAGGATGGCGATGAAAAGACGGTTCGCCTCCTCGTCGGCGCGCAGGCCGTCATTGATCAGATGAAGCGAGCGGGTGACGCTTTTGAGTGCATCCGGATGGAATTCCAGCCCGTTGAGATCGGCTATATGGAACAGGCGGATCAGGTTGACCGGATCGCGCTTCAGCACATCGGGGTTCGCCAGCGCCAGCCGGCCCTTGTCCTCTACGAAATCCTACGTGCCGGCGATCTTGCGCTTACGGGCGGTGAAGCGCGAGATAACACCCGACAGCCCCGGCTGTTCCTTGACCTGCTCGTCCTCCAGCGCCGCGCACAGGATGCGGGTGAGGTCGCCGACATTCTTGGCCACCAGGAAATAGTGCTTCATGAAGCGCTCGACCGAGGACAGGCCCGGTCGCGTATTGTAGCCCAGCGCTTCGGCGACTTCACTCTGGTGGTCGAAGGACAGGCGGTCCTCGGCCTTGCCGGTCAGGAAATGCAGATGGCAGCGCACCGCCCAGAGAAAATCCTCGGCCTTCTGGAAGGAGGCATATTCGGATTTCGAGAGAACGCCCAGATGCACAAGCTCGGCCGTGTCGCGCACGCGGTAGAAATACTTGGCGATCCAGAACAGCGTATGCAGATCCCGTATGCCGCCCTTGCCCTCCTTGACATTGGGCTCCACGAGATAGCGCGTATTGCCGGAGCGGTCGTGACGCATGTCGCGTTCGGCGAGCTTTGCGGCGATGAAATCGGCGCCCGAAGCGCGCACGATCTCCTTGTCGAAACGGCTTGAAAGCTCCAGTTCGAGATTGACGTTGCCGCAGATGAAGCGCGTCTCGAGGATCGCGGTACGGATCGTCATGTCGCTCTTTGCGAGCTGCAGGCATTCGTCGATCGTGCGGGTGGCGTGCCCCACCTTCATGCCCATGTCCCACAGGATATAGAGGATAAATTCCACGACTTTCTGGCTGAGCGGCGTCTGCTTGCCGGGCAGCAGGAAGAGCAGGTCGATGTCGGAACCCGGCGCCAGCGTCGCGCGGCCGTAGCCGCCGACGGCGGTTATCGCAACGATGTCGCGCGATGCGGGAAAGACGTGGCGGATGGCGAATTCGAACGTATGGATGATGATCTGGTCTTCGAGCCAGGAAATGCGCCGGGCGCAGCCCATGCCGGAACCATCACGATTGAGGATCTCATGCGCCTTGGCGCGGCCCTCCTGGCTGACATCCTTGAGATAGGCGAGCAAGGCCGTCCGGCGGGCATCCCTGTCGGATTGGTGCTCCGTCGCGATCGCCTCCATGCCGGCTGCGAACGTCTCGACATCGAGTATATCAGGATAGGTTTCGTCCGGCTTTTCCACCAGGGCCTTGGTCTGCTGCATGAAATAACAACCTCTCCGGCAACCCGCCGGAACGCCGGGTCTATAGCGCGAACGAAGACCCGAATACAGGAAATAGTTTGAGTGGGGCTTAACTGTGGTGCGCTGAGGAAGACGCCGCCCTCAGTTGCTATCATCCGCACATTTCTGCTGCCCGTTCTCGCCAACGCATTGTTCCAGCGCGAGCGAATTGATCAGGGGGTTCCGGTGGTTCTTGCTTCGGCGTCTCGGCCACGTGGGTGACGCAACCGGACAACGAGGTTGCAAGCATAGCGGCCAACAGGATCACTCGGCACGACGAACCAATTCTCATTTAAAGCCCGCATCCTAATCTCGAATCTGTGGCCTTCTCGCTGAAGAAGCCGCCGACATCAAGGCTCGTCTACACGCCTGTCGTCGCGCCATCTCCGCTTACTCCTGCAATCTTGTATCGATCCCCACGTCTTTCCACGTTTCCAGTTCGGCGAGCAGCCCTTTCGCATGATCTCGGATCGCGTCGATCGCATCGGCGCCGAGCGCGAGTCTGAGTGGCGTTGTTTTGGCATCGAGCGCCTTTTCGATCGCCGCTGCCGCCTTGATCGGGTCGCCGGCCTGGGTGCCGTCCATGTCCTTCATCGCCTGCCGGACCCCCGCGGTCGTTTCGCGATAGGCGTCGAGTGCCGGCATGAAGCGGTCGCCGCTTGAGACCAGCGAGGTGCGGAATGCGCCGGGCTCGACGATCAGAACCTTGATGCCGAATGGCTGGACTTCCTGGGCCAGCGCCTCCGAATAGCCTTCGAGTGCGAACTTGGTCGCGGAATAGGCGCCGACCGTCGGGAAGGACATCTGGCCGCCCATGCTCGATACGTTGACGATGGCGCCGCTGCGGCGCAGGCGCATGTGCGGCAGCGTCGCCTTGGTCACGGCGGCGGCACCGAAGAAGTTGGTTTCCATCAAAGCACGAAGTTCTGTCTCCGGTGTTTCCTCGATCGTGCCGACCATCGCATAACCGGCATTGTTGATGAGCACGTCGATTGCGCCGAAGCGTTCGATTGCGGCGGCCACCGCCCGTGCCGCATCGCCGGCGCGGGTGACATCGAGCGTGAGTGCCAGAACTTGATCAGGCGATTGCTTCCGTAGTTCTTCCAGCTTGCCGGCGCTACGCGCCGTGGCGACCACATTGTGGCCCCGAGAGAGGGCATAGCGGGCGAAGGCATTGCCGTTGCCGGAGGTTGCGACATTTATTAACCATGTCTTGCGTGTCTTCGTATTTCTCCTTGGTGATGTTGATGGGAGAATGTTTTCG
>JAQGJO010000328.1 GCA_028290595.1 Hyphomicrobiales bacterium
TTTCCATCGATCCAGACCGGGCCACGACGCTTTCAATGGCGCTCGACGTTCGCAGTAAAGAGGCGTTCGAATTTGCCCGCGATCATCTGGCTGAAAAATGGGGCAAGACGGATATCGTTATAAACAACGCCGGTTACGGAAAGCGGACATTGACGGCCGATATCACGCAGGAGGAATTCGACGAGATCGTCGCTATAAATATGCGAAGTGTTTTCTTCAGTTGTCAGGTTTTCGGAGACCATATGCAGGCGCGAGGCTATGGACGCATCGTGAATATTACGTCGCTGGCAGGACAAAATGGCGGAACGGTTGCTTCCGCCCATTATGCGGCCTCGAAGGCCGGCGCGATCATGCTGACCAAATTCTTCGCAAAGGATCTGGCCAGCTCAGGGGTGACGGTCAATTCCGTCTCGCCGGGGCCGGTTTCGACGGCAAAGGGGCGGCTGTCAGCGCAGCAGATCGACGCGATCAAGCAAGTAGTGCCCGTAGGACGATTTTGCGAAGCATCGGAAATTGCAGCCGCCGTGGCGCTGCTCGCTTCCGAGCGCGGTGGATTCTTTTCGGGTGCGACGCTCGACATCAATGGTGGTCTCTATTTGCGATAAACACGTGATTGAACACGTGCTCAATTGATTGTGAGACAAGCAAACGCAATGTGCACTTTGTGCACCTCAGACGTTTTTAAGTTGCACGGCGATGTTTCCTCGGGATACCTCGATCCGCATCAACGCTCCGGCAGCGGAGCCGTGGAACCAACGTCAGGCAGGGAGCGACGCCATGTTTCTACGTAATGTGTGGTACGTCGCCGGTTTCTCGAATGACATTGCGCGCGGCCATCTCCTCGGCCGAAAATTTCTCGGGGAATCTGTCGTTCTTTTCCGCACACAAGCCGGCGTACTCGGCGCGCTCGAAGATCGTTGCTGCCATCGCGCGATGCCGCTCAGCGAAGGACACGTCGAAGGTGACATCATTCGGTGCTGCTATCACGGCATCGAGTTTGACACGACGGGAGCGTGTACGTGCATCCCGGGACAAGACCGCATCCCTCCGCAAGCCTCCATTCGCTCCTATCCGATCATCGAACGGGATAACGTTGTATGGATATGGATGGGAGATCCCGAAGATGCGGATTCCACCATGATACTTCCCAACCCTGAACTTTCCGATCCAAATTGGACTTGGCGCAGCGTCTATTTTCATATCCAAACCAACTATCAACTGCTGATCGATAACATCTTGGATCTGACCCATCTCGCCTACGTCCATGCGCGGACGATTGGTGGCAATGCACAGATGCATTTTGCCACTCCGACGCATGTCAAAAACGAAGGCGGTAAGATTCGGGTTATCCGCCATATGCCGAACTCGGTGCCGCCACCAACATATGTTAAGGCCGCCGGCTTCAAAGGATTGGTCGATCGTTGGCAGGAAGTCGAATTCGCTCCAAAGATGGGCATCGCACTTCGGGTTAGCGCGGGCGCCTGCGATGTTGACACCGGAGCTTACGAAGGCAAGCGAGATCATGGGTTCTCGATGATCAATTTCCACGGCGCCACTCCGGAAACTGAAACGACCACCCATTACATCTGGTCTATCGCTACAAATGCGCCGCGCGATAGCGGGATTTCCGAACTGATATTCGACCAGATTAACACAACAATCAAAGAGGACGAGGCGGTCCTGGAAGCCCAACAACGGCGCATCAGCGAAACTCCTGACGTTACCTTCGTTGGAATTGCAAGTAATGGTGGCGTCAACCAGGGGAGACGTCTTCTACGGTCACTTTTTGAATCGGAAAGACCGTCTGTTCACGCGGGAGAATAGACGATCGTAGCATCATACGAGATCGAATATCGAGCAAGGCGCACGCATAAGTGCCGGGGGTTAAGAACGCAGCACGAGAGCATGCGGAGGACAGTGTGATTTTGAATCGACGCTCGATGTTGCGTGGACTGGGCGGAGCGGCGATATTATCGCGCTCACGCAACGCGTTCGCACAAGATTCGCCGGATTGGCAGGCCGTTGTCACCGCTGCCAAGAAAGAAGGTCGCCTTCGCATTGTTACGCCGTCGACATCGCAGGTTTTTCAGGACGTCGTTGCAAGTTTTAGAAAGACATACGGCATTGACGCGAACATTTTGGTCGCTCGCGTTAGCGAGGTCCGAGAGCGGATTCGAATCGCCAAGGTTGCCGGTCGATCTGCCGGAGACGTGATGTTTTCCTCGTTCGCGCAAACATCGTTGCTGGACGGGGAGGACAAGACGATTGCGCCACTTCCAGCGGTGCCGAGTGCGCACCGGGTTACAGCCGCCTTGAATGGCGCGCCGATGGCGCCGGTCATGGTGCTTCCATTTGGCATACTCGTGAATACGAAGTTGGTGCCAGACGGCGAGGAGCCACGAAGCTGGACAGATCTTGCGCTGCCACATTGGAAGGGCAAGTTTTTACTCGATCTGACGTCCGCTGGCGGCCCCGGATACTTGTGGTTCTATTTGATGTTCAAACAATTTGGCCGCGAGTTTTGTGAAAAAATTGCCGCGCAAGTCCCGGAATTCAGTCAGACTCCACAGGAAGCTGAACGGCGTGTCGCCCGCGGCGAGTTCCCGCTCTATGTTCCACTGCAGATGCCCAACATTTTGAAGCTCAAAGGGCTTCCAGTGCGAGGCTTGATCATGGATGAGGGCGCGCCTTACACGGTCTACGGCAATTGCGTTCTCGACCTGGCGGAAAATCAGAACGCGGCGCGCCTCTTTTTAGAATACTGCCTTTCGCAGGACGTGCAGATGATGTTCGCAAGAGATGGCTATGGGATATCTATCTCCGATTTTTCAAGCGCCGTTCCTGAAGACATGCGCTGGCTGAGCAATGCAAAATTGATGGGGACAATAGACCCGTGGCAAGAGCGCGAAATGCGCGCCGAGGCGGTGAAGATATTTGGCCGGTAGCACGCATAGTGTCAGGATGAGGCTGCCGTCGGTTTACAGCGAGTTGCGGCGCGGCTCATTGGGCCGCGTCTTCTTTCTTCCTGAAGCGCAGGCCGGCGCGAATCTTCTTGGCCATCGGCCAGGCCCATTCGCTCTGCTTGATCATGCGCTTGGCCCGCCGCCGCGTTTTTTCCATAAAGACGAAGGCCTGGCCGGCCCCCGACAAGCCGATCAGCGTGTCGAACAGGGGTTCGGCCTCGTTGCACCAGGCGTGTTTGTAACGGCCTTCGCCAATGCCGAGATCGAACCGCGTCAGGTCTTCGCCGCACTTGGCCTCGATCAATTTCGCCAGCAACAGATCGCCGGGGCTTGAGCGGGCGACCTGCGGGTCCATGTCGAAGGAATTGATCATGCCGTGAAACCGGCCGCGATGAATGCCGCCGCCGTAGATCGCCACGATCCGTTCGCCGGCTTTCAGCGCATGCAGTTCGATTGCCGGCGGGGTGTTGCCCGTTGGCAGGCATGAGCGCCGGAAATAATCGAGCGCCACGTTGTTGCGCAGATTGGCGGAGATGTTCATCTGGGCGAAGCGCTGCTGCTTCTGGTTGAAATAGGCGTCGAGAAACGCCGCGACGTCGGCTTCCGTCTCGGCCTTGCGATGCGCGACGGGGCCGATCTCGGCCAGCTTGCGCTCTTTGGCGCGCAGTTTCTTGCGGGCGTCGGCGGACAGACGCTCCTTGAAAAACGGCTCGAAATCGCTGTGAAGCGCCGTGCTGTAGCAAAAGCTCGGGCTGTCCTGGCGGGGGATCGCGGCGAAGGGATTTGGCGCGCCTTCCCAGGTGAGCGGCTGGTTGGCGAGCACGAAGGCATCCGGCTTAAGCCGGCTGGCGAAGGCTGCCTGATACAGGATGGCGACGAGATCTTTGCGCGTCGGTTCAAAGCCGGGGCGGAAGAGGCCGAGATTGGCGTTGGAATCGCGGCCACCGAGGAACTGCACCAGTCTCAGGCCGCCGGAGACAGAAATGCCCAGGGGCAGCAGGGCGAGCGGCGTGCCGGAGGGGGCGCGGGCAATGGTTAAAAGTGGCGTCATGCCGATGGCGGGACAGACGGTCTCGATCCACGGCAGCAGCCAGCGGCGGGTCTGGTAAACGGAGGCGGGCGCGAGTTCTTCCAGCTCCGCCCAGGCATCCATTGCGGAGGCGGGGTCGGTGTGGATCTCCAGGCGTGGCAACGCGGTCAAATGTCTTCAGCTTTCCATAGCGTTTTCCGATTCCATGGAATCGGAAAGACGCGTCTAGTTTTTTAAAGAGAGCATTTTCTTCACGCGAACCGGTGTTCACTTCGCTTGAAAATGCTCTCGGTCGCGGTGGCGACGGATTATTTGCAACTTGGTCTTAATAGTCCTGAGGGTATGTCGTGAATATCAACACACCCTTATTCCGCCCTGCGGCCGGATGACACTATGCGCGGTAGCGTGAAGGAAAAGGCAATTGCGGCCGGTTTCGCGATGTTTCGCGCCACCGGCGTGCATAAACTTGCCAAATTCGCCCGCGGCGCTGGTGTTATCCTTATGTTTCACCATGTCAGGCCCTGGGTCGAGCGCGATTTCGCCCCGAACCGGCTGCTCGAAATCATCCCCGAATTTCTCGATACCGTGCTTGAAACCCTGCGCACTGAAGGTTTCGACCTTGTGACGCTCGACGAGGCGACGCGCCGGCTGGCCGCCGGCGGCGAGGGGCCGCCCTTCGCGGCGCTGACCTTCGACGATGGCTATCGCGACAACCTCGAGCATGCGCTGCCGGTG
>JAQGJO010000332.1 GCA_028290595.1 Hyphomicrobiales bacterium
ACCCGACGATCTCTGCCATGGAATCTGCACCAAAAGGAGCGGCAAGATGCCGATATTAATAAAAAGCCCACTTGGAACGCGGTCTGCATCGCAAGCGCTCCGCTTTGGAATTCGCAGAATTAATACAGAAAGCCAACTAAGTTTGAAGTCTGCATCGGCGTAAAACGGACCGGCCCTGGGGCTCGATTGGAGGATTGGCGGGATCAATTGGGATCTGGCATCCATGCTTAGCTTACCGCGCCGCGCTATCGCTAAGCCTTCGCCTCCAGCGCTGGTCAGTATTTGACGTCATCTCTCAGAGTGAGCGCGGAGACCCGCCCCGACGGGCGCAAGCGGCCGGACGGATGCCGGGGCGGCGCCAGGCGCACGATCTTGCGATACCCGAACGCCAGATGGAAATAATTGTCGTCGGGCAGAAATTCGTTGTCCGCGATGTCAATGAAACGCGTCGTCGTGGCGGCTTGCAGGTCGAGAAAGAAACCGGCGTCGTCTTCGTCAAGTACTGCGCTTATCGTCTGGTCGGCGGTTGATGTCGGTGAACCAAGAAAATGAAAGGCCTCGAGAGGTTGATCGGACTCCTCGATTGTGAACGTGGCATGCACGGTGTCATGCGCCGCCGGTCCGAAGCGATAGCAGTGACCGGCGTCGAAGAATCGATCGAACAGCTCGAAGGCACCGATGGAAAGCCCGGCATGCGGCGCCACGGTCACATCGCGCTCCGCTTCGATCACCGCCGTCTTGCCGTCTCTCAGGCAACGCAAGGTCAGTTTGCCGGTGGCGGCCCGCGGCGTGTCGTTGACGAGATGCAGATAAAGCCCGTTGGTGCCTTCGTCGGATATCGACAGGCGCAGCGGCAGCGACGCACGGCGCAGTGCGTCAAACGCCGATTTCGGACGGCCATTGGAGTCCAGCAGGCCCCAGCCTGCGCCGGGCTGCGGGTCACGCCACAGCCATATCAGCGCGCCGGCGGTGGTGGAGGCCGGGCGGCGCCATTCGTCGATCGTGCGTTCGATGACCTCGGCCGTGATCGCACGCGACAGCTGGCGCCAGCGTGCCGGTTCGCTGGCGCGCAGGCTGCGGCCGTCTTCGTTCCACAGCGCCTGGAGATAATGCTCGCGCACATCGTCGAAATCCCAGGACGCGCCGCCGTCGCGCGGGATGCCTGCGCGCCAGCGGCCGGGATCGCCGGCAGGATCGAGCCGATGCTCGGCGAAGTGGCGATCATCCGGCAGGTTGGCGAAAGCAAGGCACTCGGAGGCAAAGCGGACATTGGCGCGGCGCGCATCGTCGAGCGGCCGCAAATAAGCGCCAACGCCGTAATAATGCGACGGGCCGGCTTCGGCCACGAAGGGCAGCGCGCCGCCCGACGGCGAACCCGGCACAGAGGCGACGTCACACCAGTCCGCCACAACGTCGGGAATGACGGTGTCCGCCAGCGGCACATCGCGCATCTGGCGCGGCAGGCCCATCATCGCCGCCTGCTGACCAACCTCGCTGCCGCCTGATATCAAGACCAATGACGGCGACGAGCCCAGGCGGCGAACGAGGGTTGTGATTTCGCTGCGGATGATGTCAGCAAAGGCCGCATCCGACGGATAATCGAAATTGGCCATCATGGCGTCCTGCCAGACCATGATGCCGAGCCTGTCGCAGAGCCGGTGGAAAGCCGGGGTCTCGTAGACCAAGGTGCCACTGAGGCGGACCATGTTGAGGCCGGCAGTTTGCATCAGGCCAAGGTCCTGCGCGAAATCCGCATCCGATGCCTGCAGGCTGACCACGTCGATCGGCGTCCAGCATGCGCCGCGGCAGAAAATGCGGACGCCGTTCACGTGCAGGGTGAAGCCATTTCCGTCCGGCCCGCGGTCGATCGCGATCCGGCGAAATCCAACCTCGCCGAGATCGATGCGAACGGCACCGACCTCGATCGTCACAGCATGGAGCGTCGGGCTGCCATGGGTGTGCGGCCACCACAGTTCCACATCGGGGATTCGCAGCGTGCCCTGCCAGCGCGTCGGCTCCGACAGCGGCGCGTCCGTGCCCAATTGTATCAGCGGTGCCTCCGCCCCGGCGCAGCGCAGCACCGGCGTCATGCCTTTGGCCACCCCCGACAGGTCAAGCGCGAGCGTCACAACGCCTTCGGTATTGTCGAGCCGGCTGCGCAGATCGACATTGCCGGCGCGAACAATTCCCTCTTCGATCAGCAGCACGGACCGGTACGGGCCGACCACATCGACGGACGGGCACCATCCGGGCATATGTCCGATCAGCGTGGTGCGCAGGAACCGCAGCCGCGGCTCGTCGATCATCATCGTCTTCCAGCGTGGCCGTGGACCTTTCGCCGCTGCCAGCACGCGGCGTAGGCTCCTGAAGGCGATATGGATCCAATGCTCGCCGTCGAGGACGATATCGGCCTCAACCGGCTCGAACATCGAACTGCCAGTCAGGATCAGCCTGCCGTCGAGGAAAACCTCGGCTACTGTTGCGAGTCCCTCGAACCGCAGTGTGCGCTTGCCGTGTCCACTGACACGGACTCGGTACCAGACGTCCTTGTCGTGCAACGGCTGAGGGTCAATGAGGCTCCATTGCCCGAGGGCTCGCAGCGCGCCGGCGGCCGTTCCAGGGACGATCGCGGGCAACCAGATTGCCTCGCTCAACCCGTTGGGGTCTTGCCAGGCCTGAGGCGACGACAGCGCCAGTTCCCAGCCGCTGTCGAGCAGCTGCACCTTTCGTCTCGTCATGGCGCGGATCTCGGTCATGGCAATCAACGGCCGGTCAGGTCACAGGGAGATCATGCCGCGGCGCCGCGCGCGACGAAATCGTTCATGAGGCTGTCGAGGGCGATGTCGTAGTCGGTCGCGAGTTGGCGGATTGCATCCGTCACATCAGGAATTCTGCCGCGGGCCGAGGCACGGGCGAACTGGAACTGCATGATCTTGGTGCCGCCGGCAATCGCCTCCGCAGCCAGCCTGGCGCGCTCCAGCGCCGGGTCGCGGTGCTCCTGCAGCCACGCCAGATAAGTCGCGAGCAGTTCGAAGTTTGCTCCGGCCTGACGTAATGTGCTGAAAGCGTAGGTGTGAAACCATTCGGGAGGCCGTCCCACCAGCCGGGCGATGTCGGCACCGATCACGTCGCCCCATGCCGCAAACGGGTTCCGCGACGGGCAACGACGCAGATGTTGCGCCAGCAGCGTGCGAGACATTTTCCTCTGCTCGTGCACCGACGGCGCCGGACCGAACTTGATGAATTCGACATAGGGGAACAGCGGCAAACCGTTATCGCGCGCGGGCCGCAAGAGCGCATCGAAATCATCGCCTTCGAGGCGAAAGTATCCGCCGTTGTGAAAGTAGTCGAGCCGGCGGTTGATCGAGTCCAGAACGTTGACGCCGATCGTCGTTTTGCTGTGGCTGTGACGATAGGTGATGCCGTGGGTATCCGGCAGATAGCAGGAATCGACCTCGATCAACGGCAGGCGGCCACGCGCCAACTGGACGTGCACGTGATCTTCCAGCTCATCGAAGATCGCGAGCTCCAGAATCTCGACGCCGTACAGCAGCGCGAGATCGGCGGGCGGAATCTTGAAAAACGTGAACTGGTCGCCCTCGTAATCCTGCGCGACCGTGAAAGCCAGCGCAGCGTGGGGATCATGCCTGCGTTGGGCCAGCACTTCGATCAGCAGATCGACGTAGCAGTTGGTCTCGGGCCAGTTTCGCGCGGCATCATGCAGCGCATGCCGCGCATAGGTTGCGGGATCCAGTCCCTCGATGGCGCAGACGGTTTTCAAGGCCTAGCCCCACAACACGCGGCGGACTTCCGCGGGCCACGCCTCGACCTTGGTGCCGTGGTGACGGAACAGCGCCAGCGCCGTCCGCTCCAGGCCGAAGCCGACGCAGGCCGAATGTGCGACTTCGCCGTTCGCGAAATGCATGCCCCACAGGCTGCCGAAATGGTTCTGGTGATAGTTGAACGATAGACACGCCGTCGGGTCTTCATCGCTGGCGACCGGGATCAGCAATTCGAACTTCAAACCCTGGTCGCGCTGGCTCGACGCCAGAACACGGCCGGTGCGCCCGAAAAATGGATCGTTGGCCACATCGATCACGCAAGGCAGGCCCAACGAGGCGATCAGCTTTTCGCCGCGCTCAAGCCAGGTGGCCCGGAACGACGTCACTTCGTCGGCGGTGCCGATACGGACGAATTCGCGCATCCGGAACAGCTGCATTCGCCCGGGATCCTTCGAAGGCTCATGGCGAAAGCAGTAGGACTTGAGATCGAACAGCCGGCCACCTTCCGGCACCGGACCTTCCGCCGCGACAGTTGGATACAGCGGATAGCAGGCGGCGGGCGTCAGCGCGATTTCCGTCGGGTCCTGCATTTCGGTCCAGTCTTCGCCGCGCTCGATCATGCCGACAAGCTTGCCATGAGCGATGGTGTCGCCCATGAACGAGTGGACGCAGCCGGCGAGTTGCGGAAAGCTCTTCATGTAACCGGCTTTCTCGAGATTCTTGCGTGGCATGCCCGGCGGAAAATGAATCCGTGTGGCCTGATCGCCGAAGGCCATTTTCGTCACCGCACTTTCGAACCCGTCGATGACCTCTTCGAACACACCGGCGCGGCCATAGAGGCCGTCGACGCCGGTCTTGATCAGGATCGATTCGTCGAACAGGGCGGTGAGAAATGCTTCCGGACTTTGCACGATTTTAGCAGGCGCGTTCACTATGATCACTCCAGACCTGAGTCAAATCGGCTCGCCACTACCAGACTAGCGGTATTGGCGAGGATACGATCGTTCGCCACCATCAGCGGCGCCGACAATACATCCCTGAGATGGCGGCCGACCGAGAAGGGGCCATCGTTGCGATAGCCGGCGATGCCGGTCACCGTCAGCGCTTCACGAACAATGTCGACGGCCATGGTCGACGCCACAACCTTGAGATTGTTCATTTCGATCGCGAAATTGATCGAGCTGAGATCGTCTTCGTCACGCTTCGCCGTCTCGAACCGCTCAAGATGGGCGACGAGCGTCGACTTCAACGTCTGCAGTTTTGCGGTGGCCTCGGCCAGTCGAACCGCGCCTGGCAGCGGTCCCGCGAAATCAGACGGCATGCGCCGCGCCGTGGCCCGAACCGAGGCATGCGCGCGCGATAGGGCGTCGGTCGCGATCCCGAACCACACGCTGGCCCACAGCACATGCGCCGTAGCCAGCATGGATTGCACGGCGATCTCGCGGAACGGCTTCGGAAAAATCTGGTAGGCTCCAGCCGTTGCGGTCAGCAAAAAACCCTCGGAACAGGTGGCGCGCATGCCGAGCGTATTCCACTCGGCGGTGCGCTGAAGTTGATAATCGTTACGCCGCAGCGCAATCAGCACCTGATCGGACCCGACCGACGCCGGACTGCGGCGCGCAGTCGCCATGATGATGTCGGCTTCCGCGGCGTAGGACAGGACGCTGGCCTGCTTGGTCAGCGACACCCGGCCACCCGCGGTCTCAATCGCGCAATTCGAGATGCGCAGATCGCCGCCGATGCCGGCTTCCGTGGTCGACGATGCGATCAGCAACTGCTTTGCAGCCACATCGCGCATCAGGGTGCGGTGATACTCGGTTTGCATGCCATGGGCGACCAGACTCGATAGCTTGATCTGGTGCATGGCGTAAATCATGCCGCTGGCACCGCAGGCGCCCGCGAGAATTGCGCAAAGATTGGCAATTTGGCGCAATTCAAGTTCCTGGCCACCAAGGCTCTTTGGCACCATCAGTCCGAGCATGCCGTGACGGCGAAGAGCTTCGAATGTCTGCGCCGGGAACGTCGCGGTTCGGTCCGCAAGATCGGCATTTCGCGAAGCCACGTCGACGGCAATCCGCTGCATCACGTCACGCCAGGACGTGGCTTCGGGCACGTTGATGCCATCCTTTACTGCGTTCGGCATCATGGCCTTAGACTTTTTCGGAGACGAGCTGGTTAACGGCGGAAATTAGCCCGCCGATCGTCGCAAATGTCTTGCGAGTGAGCAGGCTGTTGGGAAATTCGATATCGAACTCCTCCTCGACCGCCAGCATCAGTTGGACTGAACCGAACGATGTCATGCCCGCATCGAACAGATTGTCCTGGTCAGACAGGCCATCGACTGGGACGGGAACAAGGTTCATCGATCCTACGATGGTGCGCACTCGGTCACGCATTGTTTTTCTCCAGAGTTGGGAACGTCTACCGTTCCCTAAAATGGAGCGGCATCAGAGTTACTCAGGCGATATCAGCTAAATATCGAGTGAATCGTAAACAGCATCAAATGCAACGGACCGTTTCTGCATCAGGCTTAACAAAACAACGATGCGATCATGAAAATTGATGCATTTTTCAGCCCCAAGCTGGTCAATTCGGTCGCTGCTATAGACTTGCCCACGAAAAGAAGTCGCTCCGGAATGTCCTTCGCGAGCGATGCATCGATGTAAGGACCAGAATTTCCGATACGGATCGCGCAAGTTCTTCGAACATGCTTAGCAAACATCTAACTACCGGAGAAGGACGCAGCGCTGACTATGTATTAATGATGCAACACGATGTCGCATGACATTTTTGCCGCCGATACGCTAAGAACTGCGAAAATATCGACATGCCGGCCCATTCGGCGCGTGAACTTGGTCAGGCAAACGGTGATAGTTGAAGATCATGACTTTCCGATATGGCATGCCGGTAACGTTTGATACTTTCGGCGGCTTCTATCACGCAGGCTGCATCGATCGCCAAGAGCGCAAGGCGGTGCTATTGCTCGCGCCCATCGGATACGAAGAATTGTGTACCCGCGCCACATGGTGCGCTTTGGCCGAGAATATTGCTACGGCAGGCCATGCCTGCCTCAGATTTGATTATCCCGGCACTGCAGATGCCGTCGATCCTGTTGGCGATCCCGAAGGTATCTCCGACTGGCTCGTTGCGGCCCGTCAGTGCATTGCATTTTTGCGAGAACACAATCCCGGCATCGAACTCGTTCTGGTTGGACAAGGCTTTGGCGCCAGTCTGGCCGCTCAACTCGGAGCTGAATCGCTCGACGTCGCAGCGACGGTCTTGATGGCGCCGGTCGTCAAAGGCCGCTCCTATCTTCGTGAACTTCAGGCCTGGTCGCGCATGCTGACCGAGCGGATGGGTATTGGGCCTGACCCTCTGGACGACAACGGCTACTGCGTGGCCGGTATTCCGCTGGCGAGCAGCCGCGCCGCGGCGATCCAGGCGATCGATCTCACGCGGGCCACGCAGTCTCCTGCCGCGCGCGTCTTATTGGTTGAGCGCACTCAAATTTCTCGCGACAGCGCGATCGGAAACCGCCTGAAGTCGCTCGGAGCCGATGTTTCGTCCATCGACTATGCGGGTTATGAAATGATCCTGAAGGATCCAACTCTGGCTGAACCGCAGCTCGGCACGCTGACGCGCATCGTGTCATGGATCGACGATCTCGCGCATGTGCCGCCGGCAGGCGCCGAATCGTCTGCTAGGCCGCTTGCGCCTGCGCGGCCAATCGCCGGCCCTCACTATGAGGAATTGCCAGTCCGCTTCGGGCCGGACGAGCGGCTCTTCGGCGTCCTGTGTCAACCGCGCGGCGGGAGGTCTTCAGCTATCGCGGTCATCGCGAATTCGGGGCGCGACTATCACATCGGTTGGGGGCGCGGCGCAGTCAAACAGGCTCGCGCTTTGGCGGAGCGCGGAATCGCCTCGTTAAGATTCGATGGCGGCGGCATTGGCGATAGTCCCGCCGCGGCCGGCGCGCCAGCCGAAGTGCTTTATTCGGAAGAGCAAGTTTCCGACCTGCGTCACGCGATCGACTACGTCGAGAAGCTCGATGCCGGCCCGATCGCGTTGGTCGGACGCTGCAGTGGAGCTTACGCCGCATTTCAGGCTGCTTTGCAGGATGTGCGCGTTCGCAATGTCGTGGTCATCAACATCATGCGTTTCGTCTGGGATCCCAGGGAAACTGTGGCAGAAGCCTTACAAACGGCTCATCGAACCGTCAGCGGGTCCATTGCGACGTTGTTCAGTAAACGAAGCCTGAGACGACTGTTGTCAGGCAATTTGCGCGTCAAAGCTGCGGTGATCTTTGTCTCAAAACGCCTTACCAGAATCATCTCACCGAGACCCGGCCAAATCCCCGCGTGCGGGAGCATCCAGACGCTCTACATCGAAGGCCATCGCCGTTTCCAAACCCTTGAAAATCGCGGCGTTCGCTTGGCGATGCTGTTTTCGGAGGGCGATCATGCGCTGGACGAATTCCACACATATATGGGAAGAAAGGGCGCACAGCTCAGCCGCTATTCAAAGGCGTCGGTTTCGATAATCCCCGATGCCGACCACGATTTCACGCATTTGGGGGCGCGCGCGCGACTAACGAACGTCTTATGCGACGTGCTCGCGGCACCTTCGTCACCGCCATTTCGAGCGTAGCATCGCCAACTCCCAATTTCCTCTCGAGATATAACCTGCATCGTTAGCGTTTCTCGGCTGCTTCGCATGTCGGGAAGACAAGGAACGTGACGGACCGCTCATAGCGCGGTGCGGACCGTTGTTGTCTGGCGCACATCCTCATTAAGCCGCGGCGGTTTGATCGAGACATATCGCTTCCACACCTCCGAACTGCTCGCATTGGATGCAACCCTTGACGAAAGGATCTCAACGCGGTCATTCGAATAACGCTTGTTCGGCTGGGCCGTGTATTGTTCCAGCTCGCGTTTGAACGCGGCATAGGTCTCGTTGAAATAGGCTCGGTTAGGCAGCGATGAGGTCAACGCCTTCCGTGTTCTGACCGCAGAAGGGCAGTCGTCGTCCTTTGCGAGCGCAATTATTCGCAGCTTTTGGTCTGACTGTTCCACTCGCCGTCCTTGAACAGGACCGACCCGCCAGCAAACGTCAGACGTTCAAAAGCGCAAAGGCATCGCCCGGCGCAGCGAACCGGAGTTGCCCCTCGCACCACAGAGCGGCAACGCGCCCGATCCACGTTTCGTCGAATTCGTGCGTCTGCTGGCTCGCCATGCGGCGCAGGAATGGTACTATCAAGCCGACAAGGAGCGCGGTTCGAAACGCTCCTGACTCTACCGGGGACCGTTTCATGAAGGTCGCGCTTTACGCCCGCTACTCCAGTGACAACCGGCGCGCCCGTCGATCGCGGACCAATTTCGCGTCTGCTGTGCCTATTCCGAGAAGCAGGGTTGGCAAGTCGTTGAGGAATATTCCAACCACGCGATTTCCGGTGCATCGCTTCTGCGGGCCGGTGTCCAAGCGTTTATTACCGACGCCTTGCCGCAGGCGGTTTCAAGTCGTGCTGGTGGAGGCGATGGATCGCCTCTCACGTGATCAGGAAGACATCGCCGGCGTGTTCAAGCGCATGGCCTATGCCAACGTAAAGATCGTTACTTTATTCGAGGGTGACGTTACGCACCTGCATGTCGGCCTCAAGGGCACGATGAACGATCTGCCAATACAGCCAAAGAATTTCCCCTGCTTTGCAACTTGCGACACCGGGATGATGCTCAGACCCAACCGCCATCGACAACATATTGCTGGTTGGTACAGGCGCTGGCTTCGTCGGACGCAAAGAACAATGTCGCGCGGGCGATTTCGTCCGGCACCAGCTTGCGCTTCAGGCATTGGCGCTGCATCAGCTCTGCTTCGGCTGCGGGATTGAGCCAGAGATCGATCTGCCGCTGGGTCATGATCCAGCCTGGCGCGATGGCATTGACGCGAATGTTGTAGGCACCGAAATCCCGCGCCAGCGACCGGGTCAGTCCGAGCACGCCAGATTTTGCCGCCGTATAGGCGGCCATACCGCCCTGCCCGACCATCCACGAGGTCGACCCGAAATTGATGATGGAGCCCGCCTTCGCCTCCATCATGTCGGGGAGCACGGCCTGCGCGGCGAAAAACTGATGCTTCAGGTTGACGGCAATGCGGTCGTCCCAATAGTCGGGCGTGACGTCGAGCGCCGCATGGCGCTCATCGTGGGCCGCATTGTTGATAAGAATCTGGATGGGCCCGAACTCCCCGCGGATATTGCCGATCGCCGCGCGCAGCGCGGCGATGTCGGTCAGGTCGGCCTGCTCGAAGTAAACGCGGCGGCCTTGCGCCGACAGTTCATCGGCCAGCGCGCGCGACTCAGCTTCCTTGATATCGATGAATGCGGTCTTCGCCCCCTGTGCCGCGAACCGCCGGACGATCGCCTCGCCGATGCCCGTGCCGCCGCCGGTAACGACAACGGTCTTGTCGGCCAGATCCGGATAAATCGCTCCCGTCGATGCTGCTGTCATCATCACTTCCTCCTGCGTGCATTCAGCGATCCTTACCACGACCGATGAGCGAATACATCAGAAAATGAGTTTCGCACCTCAATCGCGCCAGCTACGCTGCGGCCAACGTCGCAAAGACGATCGCTCGGGAGGCGGACATGAGGATATTGACGCGGGCCGCGATGGCGGCGGCCGGGCTGCTGCTGACGGCCGGAGTTGCCGCCGCGCAAACCTCGATCAAGTGGCTTCATCTCGAGGTAAACCCGAGCCAGGTGAAAATATGGGAAGAAGTCGCGCGCGACTTCGAGGCCAAAAATCCCGGCGTTAAAATCGAAATGCAGTTTCTCGAGAACGAGGCTTACAAGGCCAAACTGCCGAGTATGCTGCAATCGAAGGACCGGCCTCATATCATCTACAGCTGGGCCGGCGGCGTTCTGAAATCGCAGATCGAGGCCGGCGTGCTCGAAGACATCACCGCGCCGATGTCGGGCTACAAGGACAATCTCGCGCCGGCGGCGGTCAATGCCTTCACGCAAAACGGCAAGATTTACGGCATCCCCTACGCTCAGTCGCAGGTCGGCTTTTTCTACAACAAGGAATTGATGGCCAAGGGCGGCGTCGATGGCG
>JAQGJO010000339.1 GCA_028290595.1 Hyphomicrobiales bacterium
CATATCGCTCATGCCAAACATGTGGCCGGCGATCCTCGCGATCCGCGCAAGATGTATGTTTGCGTGGAGCAAGGGGCGCTTCTGGTCAGTGTCGATGCCGGCGCCAGCTTCAGGGAAATTCATTTTCAGACTGAAACCTACAAGCAGAACAAGGATGTCCATCGGGTCATCTTCAATCCGCATAATCTCGATGAAATCTATGTTCCCGGCGGCGATGGCATATCGCGCAGTTGCGACGGCGGCAAAACCTGGGAACATCTCACCACGCCGGAGATGCGGCTGGCCTATCCCGACCATTTCTATATTCCGGCGGCGGCCGGCGGCGATCTCTTCGCGGTTGGTGGCGGCACACCGCCGAACATGTGGCGCCAGACCGGAAATGCCCGCACGGCCGTCGTCACCAGCAAGGACCGGGGCCAGACCTGGCAGCAAGTGCGCGGCGGCCTGCCTGAGGAAATCGCCGGCAATTTCGAGGCGGCGACGATGATGACATGGCCCGGCGGCTTCGGCTTTCTCACTGGCTCGACCGACGGCGAGATCTACGCGAGTTTCGATCAAGGCCAGTCCTGGGCGCTGATCGCGGAGAATGTCGGGGCCGTCTCCAAATGCGTCCACGCCCGCAACATCGAAATGGGTCGCGCCGCTGCACGGCAAAAAGACGCGCAACCGAAACAAAGCTGAACGCGAGGCCTGTCATGCTGTCGAAAGAGCAGAACGAATATTTGACACGCGTAGGTCCGGGCACGCCCGGCGGCGAATTGATGCGGCGCTATTGGCATCCGATCTATACGGACGCGCAATTGCGCGAGAAGCCGGTCCGCAAGGTGCGCATCCTGTGCGAGGATCTGGTGCTATTTAGGGACCGCAGCGGCAAGCTCGGGCTCGTGCAGGAAAGATGCCCGCATCGCATGACCAGCCTGTCTGTCGGCATCCCCGAACAGGAAGGCCTGCGCTGCTGCTATCACGGATGGCTGTTCGATTCTGAAGGCCAGTGCCTCGAGCAGCCGCTGGAATCATCGACGCGAAACTTCAAGGACAGGGTCAAAATCAAGGCCTATCCCGTGCAGGAAATGGGCGGGCTGATCTGGGCCTATCTCGGCCCCGCGCCTGTGCCTCTGCTGCCGCGCTGGGATCTCTTTGTGCGCCAGCGCGGCTTTCGCCAGATCGTCGGCCATCAACTGCCGTGCAACTGGCTGCAAGCGATGGAGAACCGCGGCGATCTCGGCCATGCGGTCTTCCTGCATGGACGCCTGTTTCAATACGACCTCGAACGCAAAGGCCGCCTCACCGACGATCCCAACGCCCGCTACAACGCGACGATGACCGATCATCAGAAGCTGAAGGACAAGGACGTTCAGATCAAGTATCGGCCGATCTTCAACGAGTTCGGTTTCACCAAAGGCAGCCTGCGCTCGGACCAGAGCGAAGACTCGCGCACATGGACGGTCGGCATGAATCCGATCATCTTTCCCTATCTGCTCGCCTTCGGGCCGGAAGAAGGTGATGGCCGCATCCGCCGCAGCTACCAGTTTGGCGTTCCGATCGATGACACCCACACATGGCATGTGCAGTATTTCTGCTACGTGTTTCCGCAAGAGGTCGCGGTTCCCTTCCAGGACGTGCCGCCCTATGTGGAAATGCCGCTCAAGGACGACAACGGCGAATATATTCTCGACTATGTTCTCGCCCAGGACATGGTCGCCTGGGCCGAGCAGGGCGAAATCGCCGATCGTTCGCAGGAGCAGCTTGGCGCCAGCGACAGTCTTGTGGTGACCTATCGCACGCTGCTGAAGAACCAGATCGATCTGGTGCAGCAAGGGCGCGAGCCGATGAATGTTTTTCGCGATCCGGCCAGGATCAACAGTCCGGAACTCTCGATTCCCGGCAATGAGGGGCCGGCGCCGGTGCGCGACACGATGTACAGCGCGGCCGTCAGCTATCGCGAGAATTTTCACAAGGAATCGAAGGGCGGCTGGCTCTACATCGACGACGATGCAGACCGCTGCTGCCCGGATCGCGATCTGATCGTGGAAATGTTCCGCGCGGCCGAACTCGTCCGCGCCCGGCAGGCGGAACGCGCGTGAATTCCGCGCTCACTGATACTCCATGGTCATGAATGTGCTGGGCATGGCGTTCATGCCCAGGACACCTGGACCGGCGGTGGCGAGCAGGACATCGAAAATGTTTCTGACGGCGGCTTCCGTCGTCGGCTCGAATTTGCTCATCAGGTCGCGGCGCATCTCGTCGCGCAGCGGCGAAATGGCGGCGTCGTCCATTTTCTGCCGGCGCCCGACTTCCATCCAGATGTCGTCGTCGGTGTTGAGAATGCTGACGGCTTCGCGATAGGCCGCCAGATAGGCCCTGACATTGGCTGGATGCGCGGTGGCGTAATCCTCGGCAACCGCATGGAACAGGAAAGGCACGTCGCCATCGAGGCCAATCGCGGAAATGAGATCGCGCATCTGGTAGAGCACGCGGAACTTGCCGTTCACCGTCATCGCCGGTGTGATATTATTGTAGATGAAAGTCGCATCGAGCTGGCCCTGTTCCATCAGGCCGCGCAACAGCCCGACGCCACCGGCCTGAACGGTCGCCTCTTTCTCCAGGTTGAGATTATAGAGCTTCAAGGCCGCCGCCATGATGACGAACCAGGTTGAATTGGTATGGCTGTCGGTGCCGACCTTTTTCCCTTTCAGATCGCCGAGGTTCTTGATCGGCGAATCCGCCGGCACGATGACGTGATCTCCCCACCTGAACATCGGCACAATCGCGATCACCTTGACGCCGGCGTTTCGCATGTTGGAAACTGCGATAATGTCGGCGACCATCATATCGACAGCGCCGGCGCGAATGGCCGTGATCGCCGCCAGCGAATTGGCCGTGGGCACTTCCTGCAGCTTGAATCCGTATTTCTCGTCGAGCTTGAACTTCTGGATCGTATAGAACGCAAAAGCGTTCGTGCCGGCCTGGTTGTTCGACATGCGTATGGTGCCGCCGTCGCCTTTGGGTTCGGCCGCCTGGGCAGCCGTCATTGGCAGCACGGCCAGCGCAAGGGTCAAAATCGTCGTCAGGAATGGCTTCATGAAAATCTCCGCTGGCGCCACTGCGCCTGTCGCAAGCCCATACGTATGCCCGTCAAAATTCGCGCAGGGTCTCGCGCAGGGTCTTCTGGGTGTAGGCCGTGCGGACGACGCCGCGCCGCTGCAGGGCCGGGACCAGGCCTTCGGTCACTTCGAGAATGTAGCGCCGGTTGATGTGGTGAAACGGGTGCGAGAGCAGAAAGCCGTCGCCACCGATCTCGTCCATCATCTCCGCCATCTGCTCGGCGCAGGACTCTGGCGTTCCAATCATGTCGGCCGCCTTGTCCTGAGTCAGCTCTCTCAGTGTCTTGCCGCTGCCGAACTGCGCGAACCTTTCCAGCGAGGCAGATTCGCCGTTGGTCGTCAGATCCTGCGGAATCGGCTTGTCGAGATCGAATTGTGAGAAATCGATGTCGGTGATGCCGCTGATCAACCCCAGTTGACGATCGATGAAACGCTGTTGCGAAACGTTGCGCGCATACTTCTCCTGCGCCTCGGCTTCGGTTTCACCGAGAACGACCTTAAAGAGGAACATGACCTTGATGTCATCGGGGTTGCGGTTGAATTTCTCGGCGCGCCGGCGGATGTCATCGCGAAACGCCTTCTTGCCCTTGACGCCATTGGCGCCGGCGATAATCGAATCTGCATATTTGGCGGCGAAGTCGCGGCCCTTCTCGGAGCCGCCGGCCTGGACATAGGTCGGGCGGCCTTGCGGCGACGGCGCTGTGTTCAGCGGGCCACGCGACTTGTAGTATTTGCCTTCGAAATGGATCGGCCGAACCTTCGTGTGATCGGCGTAGGTCGAGGTTTCGCGATCGAGCACGACGGCATCCGGCTCCCAGGAGTCGAACAGCTGATTGGTGACATCCATATATTCTTCGGCCATTTCGTAGCGCAGGTCGTGTTCCGGCAGCTTGTCGAGGCCGAAGTTCTGCGCCGCTGCGTCTTCGCCGCTGGTCACGATGTTCCAGCCGAAGCGACCCTTGGCGATATGATCGATCGTCGTGCACAGGCGCGCCAGAAGAAACGGATGATAGCCCAAGGTCGACAAGGTCGCCACAACACCAAGATTTTTGGTATGCGACGCGACCACCGCCGCCAGCGGCGCGGGGTCGTGCTTGGGCACCTGAATGCCGCCTTTCAGATAGGTCTTCGAATTGCCGCCGAACGCTTCCGACACCATCAATTTATCTTCGAAGATGACGTAGTCGAAACAGGCCCGTTCCAGGCTCTTGGCAAAATCGATGAAGAACTCCGCATCCCACGGGCTGCCGCCGGCCGATGCAAACGGTTCATTCCATTCGTCCTGAACAAAATTGGTGAACCAGCCCAGATGGAATTTCTTACGCGGCATGCAAACCTCCTAGTCTATTCAACGTCGATCTGGCCGATATGCGAGACGAGCCGCTCGACGACGAAGCGGCTCTTCTCGAACACGCGAACGTCTTCGTACGACCTTGGCCGGGTCAGATCCGAGAGCTCGACCTCGTCGCAGAACTTTCCACCCGGCCCCTTAGTCATCATCAGAATGCGATCGCTCAGAAACGTCGCTTCGAACGCGTTGTGCGTCACAAACAGCACCGTCGAGCGAAACTTTTCCCAGATCGTCAGCAACTGCTGGCGCAGCCGCCGCGCCGTCAGCTCGTCCAATGCGCTGAACGGTTCGTCCATCAGCAGCACATCCGGCTCGATCGAGAACGCGCGGGCGATAGCAGCACGCTGCTGCATGCCCCCTGAAAGCTGTAAAGGATAGAACTCGCTGAACTGCGACAGCTCGACGAGCGCCAGGCAATTGTCGATCCGTTCTTTCCATTCGGAAGGTTTGAAATTCGAGGCGGCCAGCGCGAATTCGATATTCGCCCTAACAGTGCGCCAGGGCATCAGGCGCGGCTCCTGAAACACGTAGGCTATGCGTGAACCAATAGGTGACGCCTTAACGCCACTCTGGCTGACGCTGCGCCCGTGAATAGCGGCAAGGCCTTCATACTGGTCGTCGAGGCCGCTTAAAATATTGAGCAGGGTCGACTTGCCGCATCCCGACGGTCCGAGGATGCAGACGAATTCGCCGGGTGACACGCTGAAGGTGGCGCGGTCCAGCGCCTTCCATCCGGCGCTGTCGCCGCGCGGCGGATAAGTCTTGGTGACATTGCTGATCTCGATGGAAGCGGCGTGGCTCATCTGTCGGTTCAAAACCGCCGCTGCGCCGGACGCCATTTGAACAAATGGTGTTCAAGCTTTCCGAGCACGACGATTTCGAGGAACAGCATGATCAGCACGAAGAGCAGCGCATAAGCCATCACCTCGCTCATATTGAACGACTGATAATAGAATTCGATTTTATAGCCGACGCCGTCGCTGCGCCCGAGCAGTTCGACGAACAGCACCATCTTCCAGATCAACCCAAGACCGAATCGTGCCGAGGCCAGCAGCGCCGGCGCAATCTGTGGCGCGATGACCGATGCAATGATGCGCAACCGGCCCGCATGATAGGCTTTCGACATGTCGATCAGTTTCTGGTCGATGCCCTTGATGGCCTCCCAGATATTGATAGTGAGGATGGGCACCACGGGCAGTGCCGCCCCGAGGATCGCCGCACGATCGTTCAGCCCGACGACCATGTAGATCGTCAGAATGAGCACGAGGCTCGGCATTGTAATCGCGCCGATGATCCAGATCTCGAAGAAGCGCTCCGCTGTTCGCGACAGGCCCATGGCGAAGCCGAGGATCAGGGCGATCGACATGGCGAGGGAAAACGCCAGGGCGATGCGCGTCAGCGTGATCAGCACGTCGTTCCAGATGCCGAACGAACTGACCTCGGTCGCCAGCACGCGCGCCACCACATGCGGCGCCGGCATCACGCTCGCCGGCAGATAGGCGGCGCCGATGTACCAGGCCGCCAGCAAGGTGAGGACGGAACTCGTTCTGATGAGATGGTCGCCCCACCGTCCGGACATCGAAGCCCTGACAGCCGCAATCAAACTCGCAAACTTCGCGCCAGCGCCTGAACGATAGGACTGGGCGCCGATTTGTTGCAGAAGCATAATCGCCGCACCTTTTTTGTGCAGTCGTCAAGCGACAACTCGCGGCAATCATCGAAGCAAGCTGTATGCCAATACCGCAGCGGGATCGGTTTTGCCTCCGGGGAACAAAAAATGCCGCCGGGGTTTCCGGCGGCAGGTCTTCATAATCTAGCGAAAGATTTTAGGCGGCATCGACCAGGATCAACTCGCTGTCCTCGATCGCCGTCACCCGCAGCGTCTCGACATCCTTGATCGCCGCGCCGTCGCGGGCGTTGACTCGCACGCCGTCGATTTCGACCGCACCGGTCGCCGGCACCAGATAGCCGCGCCGCTCTTTGCCTAGCGCATAGTCAACTGTCTCGCCGGCCTTGATCGTCGCGCCCACGACGCGGGCGTCGGTGCGGATCGGCAGCGCTTCGTCGTCGTTGGCGAAGCCCGATGCCAGGGTGACGAAACGGCCGGCCCGCGCACCCTTGGGGAAGGGGCGTGCGCCCCAGCTCGGCGCCACGCCGCGGCTGGTCGGCTGAATCCAGATCTGGAAAATCTGCGTCGGCTCGTCCTCCATATTATATTCGGCGTGGGTGATGCCGGTGCCAGCCGACATCACCTGGACGTCGCCGGCCTCGGTGCGGCCCTCATTGCCAAGGTTGTCCTTGTGGGTGATCGCGCCTTTGCGGACATAGGTGATGATTTCCATGTCCCGGTGCGGATGCGGCGGGAAACCGCTCTGCGGGGCGATCGTGTCATCATTCCAGACCCGCAGATTGCCCCATGTGGTGCGGTCGGGGTCGTAATATTCAGCAAACGAGAAGTGATGCTTGGCGTCGAGCCAGCCATGGTTGGCGCCGCCGAGGCTGTTGAAAGGGCGAAGTTCGATCATGTTCGTCTCCCGAAAAGTCAGATTAGCCAGGAATTGGCCTCAGGCTTGAAAATAGGCGGTTCCAGCATGTAATAAATAGAAATAATCGAAACTCATCGATGAAAGAAACGACATGTCCAGCCTGCCAGATCTCGAAGCCTGGGCCATATTCGCGAAAGTTGTCGAGACCGGCTCTTTCGCCAAAGCCGCCGACGAATTGCGCCTATCGAAGCCGACCGTCTCGAAAGCCATGACCCGGCTGGAAAACCGTCTCGGCATTCCCCTCCTGCATCGCACCTCGCGCCGCATCGCAGTGACCGAGAGCGGCCGCGGCGTGCTCGATCGCGCCCGCCGCATTCTGGCCGACGGCGCCGCCGCCGAAGCCGAAGTGTCGGCGCAGGCGGATACGCCGCGCGGCCAGGTGCGGATTGCGGTGCCGATGTCGTTTGGGCTGCGCCATGTGGCGCCGCTGCTGCCGGAGTTTCTGGAGCTCTATCCGCAGGTGACGATCGATCTCGATCTGAGCGACGCGCAGATCGATCTGGTCGGCGGCGGCTTCGATGTCGCGCTCAGGATCGCCTCGCTGTCGGATTCCTCGCTCCGCGCCAGGCGTCTGTGCGAAGTCCGCCGGCCGCTTGTCGCGACCCCGGCCTATCTCGAGCGTCACGGCCGGCCGCAACATCCGCGCGACCTCGAGAAGCAGCCTTGCCTTTTCTACACCAACGTGGCGACGCCGACGCTCTGGCGCCTGCATCATCCGCAGGAAGGCGAATATGCGGTGCCGCTATCGGGCCGTCTCGGCGCCAACAATGCTGACGCGCTGACGCCGGCCTTGATGGCCGGGCTGGGCATCGCCATCCAGCCCGAATTCATGATCTGGCAGGAACTTCGCGATGGCGTGCTCGAAGAAGTGCTGCCGGCCTGGTCGGTGCCCGCCATCAGTCTGCATCTCGTGACACCGCCAGGTGTGCTTCGCCCGGCGCGGGTGATGGTCCTGCTCGATTATCTCGCCCGCCGTCTCGTGGCGGCGCCTTGGGCGAGGGCATGATCCCGAAAAGTGTGCAGCGGTTTTCGGATCAGATCATGCCCAGACACCAGAAGCGCCGCCGATTTAATATTAATTCGGCGCGGTTCTTTAGGATGGCGTTACCTCTTTAGACGATAGAATAACCGCGGCTGGGTTTGGTACCGATGGGCCTGTCTTGATACGTCTCCAGAACATCATCCTCGAAATGGTGGCCAAGGGCGAGACGCTCCAGGCGACAGCTGATCGCTTATGTATCGAGGTCGAAAAGCGCTTCCCAGCCCTTATCTGCTCGATCCTCACCATTGACCGCAGCGGCCTCCTGCATCCGCTCGCTGCGCCCAGTCTGCCTGAAGCCTATTCCGCCTCGCTTGATGGCGTGATGATCGGCCCGTGCGTCGGCTCCTGCGGAACGGCGGCCTATTTGCGGACCGCGATCACTGTCACCGACATCGAACACGACCCGTTTTGGGCGGCATACAAATCGACGCCATTGGCGCTTGGTCTGGTCGCCTGCTGGTCCAGCCCCATCTGTGACGGACGTGGCGACGTCATCGGAACGTTCGCCTTCTATTTCCGCGACAAGCGCGGACCCAATGATTATGAAAAAGCGGTCGTCGATACGTGCGTTCATCTTTGCGCCATCGCCATCGAACGTAACGAATGGCTTCTGGAACACGAACGAAGAGCCAACATCGATGTTCTGACCGGGCTCGCCAATCGCGCCAGCTTTGGCGCCGCGCTTTCTCATCTGTCTTGCCTCGAACCAGGCTCCTGGGCTTTGCTTGTCGTCGATCTCGACAATCTCAAAATCATCAACGACACATTCGGCCATCTGGCGGGAGACGACTTCCTGCGCGTCGTGGCGACGCGTATTTCGGCAATGGTCTTTCCAGACCCGGTGTTCCGCCTGGGAGGCGACGAATTCATCGTTCTCGTCCAATCGCCGGGCAGCCTCGCCAGGATCAAGGATCTGGCCGGCCGGATCCTTGCAGCGGTGGCGGAACCCGCAATCTGCGGCGGTCAGACGATCGTGCCGAAGGCCACCATGGGCGGCGCCATTCTTTCGCAACATGATATCAGCACCGTGCAAGTGCGTGAGAATGCGGACTTTGCCCTCTATCACGCCAAAGAATTCGGCCGCGGTGGCTTTGTCCTCTACGAACCTGGTCTCAGCAGCAAGATCATGAGCCGGCGCAAGGCCATTCGCGACGTCACGGTAGCGCTTCGGGAAGATCGCATCGATGCGTTCTATCAGCCGATTTTCATGTTCGATACGCGCAAGATCGTCGGCCTGGAGGCGCTTTGCCGGATGAAGGCGCCGGATGGGAGGATCGTCAACGCGGCAGAATTTTGCGAGGCGACATCCGACGCCCAGGTTGCAACCGATTTAACCCAGCGCATGATGTCGATCGTCGCGTCGGACGTGCGCAAATGGCTTGATATGGGAATACCCTTCCAGCATGTCGGCATCAATGTCGCGTCGGCCGATGTTCATGGTGGCAGATTGAACGAGCGGCTCACCGCAGCATTCCAGCGTGAGAACGTTCCGTTGCAGCATGTCATTCTGGAGATCACCGAGACGGTCTATATGGGCGAGCGCGACCAGATCGTGGCGCGGGAGATCAAGGACATGCGCACCGAAGGGTTGCGCATCGCGCTCGACGATTTCGGCACCGGCTATGCCTCGTTGACGCATCTGCTGACGGTTCCCGTCGACATCATCAAGATCGACAAGTCGTTCGTCGATCGGCTGGCGCCCCAGGATGACAGCGCCGCCGGCGTCGCCATTGTCGAAGGCCTGGTGCTGATCGCTGGTAAACTCGGCATTCGCGTCGTCGCGGAAGGTGTCGAGACCGAGGCCCAGCTCGAACAGCTTTCGAAGCTGGGATGCAATATCGGCCAGGGCTATCTGTTCTCCAGGGCGGTTGATCGTAACGCCGCCACGGATCTGCTTCTCGAACATGCCCAGCAGCCAGCCGACATGCTCTACAGGACGATCGATGATCAGGCACCGAAAGCAAGAGCAATCCGCAAGGACATGTTCAGCGCAGCTTGATATTCGCGGCTTTGACGACCTTGCCCCAGCGCTCGATTTCGCTTCTTACATAAGCATTGAACTCCGCTGTAGAGTTGGCAACGACCACGACTCCCTGCTGGGCAAGTTTGTCCGTGACATCGGGCGATCGCAGCGCGGCAACGACATTGCTGTAGAGTTTCGCAGCGATAGCCGGAGGCAGAGCGGCGGGAGCGACGATGCCATACCAGTTGTCTGCTTCGACTTGAGACAGGCCGGCCTCAGCCGTTGTCGGCACATCGGGCAGGGCCGCGACGCGGGCGCGGCTGCCGACCGCCAGGGCGCGCAACTTGCCCGATTGCACACTGCCGAGCAGGACCGGAACGTCGGCAAACATCATTTGCACATGGCCGCCGAGCAGATCGTTCACCGCCGGCGCGGCACCGGTATAGGGAACGTGGACGATGTCGATGCCGGCGCTGATCTTCAACAGCTCGCTTGCCAGATGCGGCATGCCGCCAGGCCCGGTCGAGGCAAAATTGAGCTTGCCGGGCTGCGATTTCGCCAGCGCAATTAATTCTTGCAACGTCGTGGCTTGAACCGCCGGACCGATGACGAGCAGTTCGGGCGCCGAGACGGCTTGCGTGACGAGCAGAAGATCTTTCAGCGGATCATATGGCATGCTCTCTTGCAGAACGACGTTCATGGCAATGGTGCCGGAACTTGCAATTCCAATCGTGTATCCATCCGGCTCCGATTTCGCCACCTGCGCTATGCCTGTGACGCCGCCGGCGCCACCGCGATTTTCAATCACGACCGGTTGACCGATCAGCGTTGATAGTTTTTCGCCGAACATCCTGCCGACCGTGTCGGCTGGTCCGCCGGCCGGGAATGGCACGATGACCTTGATCGCTTTTGCCGGATAGTCCTGTGCGAAAGCTGCAAATGAAAAAGCTTGAACTGAAACTGCCGTAAGAGCTGCGAGGCAAAATGCCCTCAGACGTGGCTGCATCCTGATTGCTGGTGATTTGGTCGACGGCATGATGGCCCCCTGCTTCAGAGTTTGCGGATCCATGCCGTGATGGCTTCGACAACCGCTTGCGGTTGTTCCGGTATCAAGGCGTGGCTGGCATTGTTGATGATTGTCACGGTCACGCGATCGCCGAATTCTTCCCGGCTCTCGTACCACTTGTCTTTCGGCTTAAAGGGATCCTGGTCGGGCACGATATCGAGCATCGGCACTTTGCCTGCCTGCCAGTATTCCACTTGCTTCGTTGCGGTCGCCGCTATGCCTTGCGCCTTGTTGGCTGCCGGGGCCCAGCCTTTCAACCAGACGGAAGCATCATGGCCGGAGAGAAAAAAGCCGCGCTGCAACGCCTCGAGCCGCGTCTCAACCGGCAGCGAGCCATCGCCCGCCTGCTGGACGACGGCGCGCAATTCCGCGGGAAATGTTTTGGCGGCCGCGGCGATCAAGACAATCCCGCGCACAAGCTGGGGGTGATCCGTCGCCGTCATGCGCGCAACCCAGTTGCCGTAGGCATGCCCGGCGATGACAGCGGGTCCGGCCTTCTCGCGCTCGATCACATGCGCGACGTCTTGCGCCAGGTCCTGCATGCGGATGGTCTCGATCGGCCCGGTGCTTTTGCCGGCGCCGCGCGGCTGCGGGCGCAGCACGCGAAACCCCTCCCGCGCGAGACCGGCGGCCACCTCATCGAAATCCTCCGAGCCGCGGCCGCGCGACGGCAACATGACGATGAGCGGACCCTTGCCCTCGGCGATCAGATCGATTTCGACAGGGCCATGTTTGACGGTCTCGCGTGTCTTGCTGGCGGGTTGAGCGCTGGCCCAGGCTGACCAGAAAAACGTTCCGGCAAAGCCCAGCGCGAGCAGCCGATATGCGAATGTCCCTGCCAATTGAGCCTCCCCCTCGCCGCGGACCCGGTTTGGTTCCAGTCCGCATGTCATGTCACAACATGCCGTTCGCGAAGATATAATGAACTACATGATTGATCTTTACAATCGGGATATCTCTCTTTGGCTCCAGTAGGCCTGTCGGGACTGTTGTCGAGGCTAGATTATGAAAATAATCCAGTAAAATCTGCTCATTGGGGGCGTTCGCGGGTTATCGCGCTCGCGATCGCCGGAGGCCAAGGCGCAATATTCCGATCGGATAAAACCGGAAAGATTGTTTTTCTGTCGCTGCCCTGTCTTCCCTTGCGGATCCGCGTCCGCGTCCGTTGCAAGCTGTCGATGGCATGCTAGGCATGTCTCTTGAGAGCTTGTTGGCCTGGGAGGCATCGAGATGAACATTTGCCGATTCAATGGAGATCGCCTGGGCCTTGTCGAAGGACTGAGCGTTTTTGACGTGACCGCGGCGCTGCGGGACTTGCCGGCGCCGAGCTGGCCGTATCCGCCCGGCGATCCGCTGATCCTGCATCTCGATGTGATCCGGGCGGCCATCGCCGCCGTCAGGTCGCACGCGCCGGCCGTCCCTCTAAGCAACGTCACGCTCAACAGCCCGATCACCTCGCCGACGAAGGTCATGGCAGCGCCGGCGAATTACGCATTGCATGTTTCGATCGATGCGCAGGACCCCGCCGTCAACCATGGACTGCACAACAAGCAGCTCGAGGGCGTTGATCGTCCCGTCGACAAGCTCGGGCTGTTTCTAAAAGCCTCGTCTTCGATCGTCGGACCCGGCGAGGGCATCGCCCTGAACTGGCTGGATCGCCGCAACGACCACGAAGTCGAGGTCGCCGTGGTGATCGGCAAGGGCGGCCGCGATATCCCGCGCCAGCGCGCCTTCGAGCATATCGCCGGCTATATGATCGGCCTCGACATGACGGTCCGCGGCACCGAGGATCGAAGCTGGCGCAAGTCGGCCGACAGCTACACCGTGTTCGGTCCCTGGCTCACCACGGCCGATGCGATCGAAGATCCGGAAAAGCTGACGATCTGGCTCGACGTCAACGGTGAGCCGCGGCAGAAGTCATCGACAGGCGCGATGACGGTCGGCATCGCCGAACTGATCGAAATGTGTTCGCACGTCTATGAACTGCATCCCGGCGATGTGCTGATGACGGGCACGCCGGAGGGCGTCAGCGCCGTCAAACCCGGCGATGTCATCACCGCCGGTTGTACCGGGCTTGGCGAAATGCGGGTGGCCGTTCGCGGCAAAGGCTGAAATATAGCGTATTACGATATTTATGTGGCGAAACTGCCACACTGCCAAGCAATAGCTTTGTCACAATGCGGTCGCGCCGCTAAGGCGCTGTCCGATTTGGCACCGGCAAGCTAGTTTAGATTCGAAGAGACGCGGTCGGGCTGGCTGGCGTCTTTTTGCGCGACTCTCCTATTTCAGAGCGCGGCGACAGATTGCCGGGGGCATTAATGCAATATGACGTGCGCGCAGCTCAGCTGCCGAAACGCCGTGCCGACTCTTTTTTCAACATTTTGAAAACCGCCTGCAGCCACGCCACGCGCGTCGGTCCAGCCTTGTTTGCCGTCGCGCTGCTGGCGCTAGGTGGCGGACAGGCATTCGCTCAAACCATCGTCAGCGCGACGGTCAATCCAACCACGTTCACTGCAGCCGGCCAGACGCTCAATTTCACCTACGTGTTCAACTCCGGACAATATGCCGTCCAAAGCTTGACTGTCACCGACAACGGGTTCGCGCTGAACACCAGCAACTGCCCGCCGGCCCCCAACAACAACACCAACCAGACGATTACCTGCACCGGCTCGTATGTCACCAAGACCTCGGACGTTAACGCGACATTCATCGCGTCGATCCCTGTATTTCATCTCAATGAGCAGGTCACCGTCATCTACAACGGCTTCATCAACATTCCCTTTGGCGCCGGGCCACCGCCCGCGACAGCGACGACGACATCGCTGTCTTCGAACATCGGTACCTCGACATTCGGCCAGAACGTCACTTTCACGGCGACAGTCACTGGCACCAGCCCCACCGGGACTGTCACCTTCAAGGACGGCGCCAGCACGCTCGGCACGACCAGTCTGAATGGCGGGCAAGCGGCCCTCGGCGTTTCGACGCTCTCGGTAGGAGGCCACACGATCAGTGCAGTCTATAGCGGTGACGCGCAGAATCTGACCAGCACCGGCACCGTCGCGCAGACCGTCGTTAAGGCGACGCAATCGATCAGTTTCACGACGCCTTCCGACACGCCGTTAAGCACTGCCCCGCCGGCCCTGACGGGCAGTGCCAGCTCCGGCCTTCCGATCACCTATGCCTCGAATTCGCCCGGCGTCTGCACCGTGGCCGGCAGCACCATTACGCTCGTGTCGGTCGGCTCCTGCTCGATCACGGCCTCGCAGGCCGGCAACAGCGATTTCACGCCGGTGACTTCGGTGCCGCAGTCGTTCAACGTGACGCCCGGTGTCAACACAATCACCTTCCCGACGCCGGCCGACACAGCGTTCACCAGCGCGCCGCCGGCTCTGACGGCCAGCGCCAGCTCTACCCTTCCGGTCAGCTATGCCTCGAACTCGACCGGCATCTGCACCGTCTCCGGCAGCGCCGTCTCGTTTGTCGCGGCGGGCACCTGCTCGATCACCGCCACGCAAGCCGGCAATGCCAATTTCGCTGCCGCCACGCCGGTGACGCGCACGTTCAACGTCACGCCGGGTGTCAACACGATCACCTTCCCGACGCCTGCTGACACGGCCTTCACCAGCTCGCCGCCGGCTCTGACGGCCAGCGCCAGTTCCATCCTTCCGGTCAGCTATGCCTCGAACTCG
>JAQGJO010000366.1 GCA_028290595.1 Hyphomicrobiales bacterium
CTGGGTCTATGGCATCGAGAAGGGCTTTTTTCGCGACAGCGGCATTGAGCTGGAATTGCGCGAGGGTAAGGGCTCGGCGGTGACGGCGCAGACGGTAGCTGCCGGCACCGATGATTTCGGCGTCGACATCGACGGCGGCACATTTCTCAACCTCGCCTCGAAAGGCCTGCCGGCCACGGCCGTTCTGGCCAATGCTGCCAAGAGCCCGCTGGTCATCTTCTCTTCCGCCGCCAAGCCGCTGAAGACGCCGGCCGATCTTGTCGGCGCGCAGATCGCCATCACCGCCGGCGACGGCCCCTCCGCTTTGCTGCCGGTGCTCCTCAAGCGCAACGGCATCGATTCCGCCAAGGTGACGCAGATCAACATGCAGCCGGGCCCAAAACTGACCAGCTTGCTGAGCGGCCGCGTCGAAGGGGTGGCGACCAATTTCGCCTTGAAGGCAACCCTGGAATCCAAGGGCTTGCACGTCCATTCGTTGATGTATGCGGATTACGGCGTCGTCACGCCGGGCATGTATATGATCGTCTCCAACGCGGTCCTGAAGGCAAAGCCGGAGCTGGTTCAGCGCTTCGTCAGCGCCGCGCGCAAATCGCTGCAGGCGACAGCGGACAATCCGCAGGCGGCGGCTGATGCCTTCAGCCGCATGTATCCGAGCTACGACAAGCAGGGCGCTTTCGGCGAAACCAAGCTCCTGCTCGAATTGCTGAAGTCCGAAAGTACCAAGGACAAGCCGATCGGCACGGTCTCGCTGGCCGATGCGACGGCTGGCGCCGACGTGCTGATGGCTTCGGGCATGATGGAAGCTGGAACCGACGTCACGAAATTTGTCACCAATCGCTTCATCGAGCAGTAAAATGTTCAATCTGGAAGTCGAACACCTCACGCCGGCGATCGGTTCGGTCATCCACGGCATCGACCTTTCAAATGAAGACGCCGTCGCGCGCAATCGCGACCAGCTCCGGCGGATTTTCGTCGAGCGCCAGGTGATCTTCTTTCGCGATCAGAAACTCGATCCGGATTCGCAGGTCTCGTTCGCCCGGATCTTCGGTACGGTGCGGCCGGTCGCCTCGACGTTTCCGTCGCATCCAGCCAACAGCCATCTTGAAATCCTGGAAAGCAAGGGAACCAGGACAGGAACCGATGTCTGGCACACGGATCTGACGTGGCAGAAAGACACGCCGATCGCAGCCTGTCTTTATGCGGTGAATGTGCCGCCGACCGGCGGCGATACGATGTGGGCCAGTATGACGGCCGCCTATGACGCGCTCGACGAAAAGTTCCGCGCCTATATCGACGGCATGACCGCCATTCACGACTGGGAAGGCCCCGAGCTCCTGGCGGGCGTCAAATCCACGCCCGATGCCAAGCAGCGCTACGAGGACCTGCGCCGCCGCTACCCGCCGATCGAACAGCCCGTGGTCAAAGTCCATCCGGAAACCGGGCGCAAGCTGATCTACGTCAACACGCTGTACACGACCCGCATTGTCGGCGTGCCGCGCGCCGAAAGCGCCACGCTGACCAGTTTCCTCGCAGGATTATCGTCCGTGCCGGAATGGCAGGTGCGGTTCAAATGGCAGCCCGGTTCGGTTGCCGTCTGGGACAATCGGGCGGTTCAACATTACGCCGTAAACGACTATCATCCCTATCCGCGTTTGATGCATCGCGTGACGGTCTACGGAGTATGACTGAAAAATTTTAAAGGACTTACGATGTTGTTGTTCGGCTTCAGCCTTGGTGTCATTCCCGCCAAGCGAAGCGCAGAGCGGGAATCCAGAAGCAACGTGACGGGTCAAGCAGCGGCCCTTGACTCCTGGTTTCCCGCTCGCGCCTGCGGCGCGTCGGGAATGACGGCCCTTAGTTTGCGGCCATACTTCAAGGTTTTTCCGGTCTGTCAGATTCCGGAGGACGAAACGAGGACCACATGAAGCGCAGCTCGCCGATGGCCTTGGTTGTTTCCAATTCCACGCCTGAAGACAAAGGCGAGGAAGCGGCTTTCATTTCGCTGCAGGACGCCGGCAAGATCTACAAGACCAGCACCGGCATGGTCGTCGCGGTGGAGGCGGCGAGCTTCGATCTGGCGCGCGGCGAAACTCTCGAGCTGCTTGGCCCCAGCGGCTGCGGCAAGAGCACCCTGCTGATGATGATCGCCGGCCTGCTGGAGGCGAGCAGCGGCAAGATTCTCGTGAACGGCCGGCCGCTTGCAGGCCCTATTCCAGAGTTAGGCTTCGTCTTCCAGCGCGATCTGCTGCTTGATTGGCGCTCGGTTCTCGACAATGTCCTGCTGCCCTATGCGCTGATCGGGCAAGACCCCAAGGCGCATGTCGACCGTGCCCGCTCGCTGCTCAACAGGGTCGGGCTCGGTGGGTTCGAAGACAAGCGGCCCTATGAGCTGTCCGGCGGCATGCGCCAGCGCGTGGCGATCTGCCGGGCCTTGATCGACGATCCGGATATCTTTCTGCTCGACGAACCCTTTGCCGCATTGGATGCCTTCACACGGGAGCAGATGCAGCTCGACATGCAACGGCTGTCCCTGGAAAAGCCGCGCACCACCATCCTCGTGACCCACGAAATTCCCGAAGCCGTGTTCATGGCCGATCGGGTCGCGATCATGACGGCGCGTCCCAGCCAGATTCAAGAGATCGTCGATATCGACCTGCCGCG
>JAQGJO010000371.1 GCA_028290595.1 Hyphomicrobiales bacterium
CGCAAGCTCATCTATGTCAGCCGCGCCATGGTCACCCATATCGAAGGCCTGCCGCGCGAAGAGAGCGACGCCATTCTCACCTATCTTTCACAACACTGCACCAAGCCCGACTACCAGATCCGCTTTCAATGGCGCCAACATTCGATCGCATTCTGGGATAATCGCTGCACGCAGCACAAGGCGATCTGGGACTATTACCCGCATGTGCGCTCCGGCTATCGCATACAGATCAAAGGATCGCAGCGGATCGCGGCATAGAGGCCGCTGTTCTCATCACACAGCCCTGATATGACCGCTAGCGGGATGACGCCGTCACCGCCGCGGTGTTAACCTGCCTGCTTCCTGACAGGCGCTTGGAGAATGACATGGATTTGGGTATCGCTGGCCGCAAGGCGATCGTCTGCGCGTCGAGCCGCGGCCTTGGCCGTGCCTGCGCCATCGCTTTGGCCGAGGCCGGTTGCGAGGTGATCATCAACGGCCGCGACGAGGCGAAGCTTGCCGCCACCGCCGATGAGATCGCCAAAGCGACAGGAGCGAAGGTCATCGCCGTTGCCGGCGATGTCGGCAGCGAGGCCGGACGCGCGGCATTGCTGGCCGCCTGCCCGTCGGCCGATATTCTCGTCAACAACAATTCCGGTCCGCCGCCGAAGGATTTCCGCGAGCTCAGCCGCGATGCCATGGTCAGCGGCCTCGACGCCAATATGATGACGCCGATCCTGCTCGTGCAGCAGGTCATCGACGGCATGATCGAACGGCGCTTCGGCCGCATCATCAACATCACCTCGGGCTCGGTGAAAATGCCGATGACCGGCCTCGACCTGTCGTCCGGAGCGCGCGCCGGCCTGACCTCGTTTCTGTCGGGCGTGGCGCGGCAGGTCGCCGAATCCAATGTGACGATCAACAATATCCTGCCCGGCGCTTTCGATACCGACCGGCTAAAATCGGCGGGCGCGGCGCAGGCGAAGATGCGCGGCGTCAGCTATGACGATCTGCAATCGGCGCGGCGTCAGTCGATCCCGGCGAAGCGCTTCGGCAATCCGGACGAGTTCGGCAAGCTCTGCGCGTTTCTTGCCAGCGCCCACGCCGGCTACATCACCGGCCAGAACATGCTGATCGATGGTGGCGCCTATCCTAGCGCCTTCTAGGATCATCCCTGCAGATAAATAGAAGGAACCGGGCATCATGGGGCCATCCGACGACGAAAGCCTGCGCAAAGAATTCGAGGCGATGGCGGCGCGCAGCGGCCTCGTCATCCCGGCCGACCGCCAGCAAATGATGTTCGAGACGTTCCTGGATTTCCGCAAAGTGCTCGAACGACTGCACGGGCCAAGGGATCACACCAGCGAGACGGCACATGTGTACAGCGTCGCGCACGTGACACGGGGCGTAGACCATGAGTGAGACGCCGCTGCACGACCTCTCCATCGCCGCCGCCGGCCGCAAACTGCGCGACGGCTCGCTGACATCCATGGCGCTGACGCAGGATGCGCTCGCACGCATCGCCAGGATCGATCCGGAGATCAACGCCTTCATCACCGTAACGAAAGACCGCGCGCTGGCCGATGCGCAGGCGGCCGACGCCGCCTTCGCGCGCGGCGAAGACAAAGGCCCGCTGCAGGGCGTTCCCTATGCATTGAAGGACATTTACGACACGGTGGGCATTCGCACGACCTGTCATTCGAAGCTGCGAGTCGACAATGTGCCGGCGCACGACAGCGCCGTCGAGGAAAAGCTGCATGCGCAGGGCGGCGTGTTGCTCGGCAAGCTGGCGACGCATGAATTCGCGCTCGGCGGTCCGAGCTTCGATCTGCCGTTTCCACCGGCGCGCAATCCGTGGAACACCGAGCATGCGACCGGCGGCTCGTCGTCGGGTTCGGGAGCGGCAGTAGCCGCCGGTCTCGTGCGCATGGCGATGGGCACCGACACCGGCGGCTCCATTCGCGGGCCGGCGGCGCTGTGCGGCACGATCGGCATCAAGCCGACGTTCGGCCGCGTGTCGCGGCGCGGTATCTTTCCCCTCGCCTATTCGCTCGATCATGCCGGCCCGCTCGCCTGGAGCGTCGAGGACGCGGCGATCACGCTGAATGCGATCGCCGGTTTCGACGCGCGAGATCATAGCTCAGCGCAGATGCCGGTGCCCGACTTCTGCGCCACACTCGATCATGGCGTGAAGGGTCTGCGCATCGGCGTGCCGCGGCACTTCTTCGAGAAGGCGGCCGGCGTGTCGCCGGAGATGCTACGCGCGCTCGATGCTGCGGCGCAGACGCTGGCGCGGCTTGGCGCCGTGGTCGAAGACGTGAAACTGCCCGATTACGAGCTCTTCGCCGCCTGCGGGCGGGTGATCATGTTCACCGAAGCCTTCGCCATTCATCAGAAGGATTTTCAGGAGCGTCCGCTCGATTTCGCCTTGAGCACCTATTCGCGCATGGTGATGGGCGCTTTCGTCACCGGACCTGATCTGGTGCAGGCCCATCGGCTGCGCCGCGAACTGACCCATGCGGTGACCAGGCTGCTGCAGCGCTATGACGCCCTGCTCACCGCCTGCACGATTGCGCCGGCGCCGCTGATCAAGGCCTCGCGCGACCGCGTCTCGGATTCGCCGACGCAGAGCATGCCGTTCAATGTCACCGGCCATCCTGCCCTGTCGATCCCCACCGGCTTTTCCAGCGACGGCCTGCCGCTGTCGATGCAGATCGCCGGCGGGCATTTCGACGAAGCGACCATCCTGCGCATCGCTGCCGCTTTCGAGGCGCACAGCGGGTTGAACAAGAAGCGGCCGGCACTAGCTATGTAAGTAAGGCTCAGACGCGGGCGGCGCGTCGCTGCGCAGTTCTAGACCTGCCAGCAGAACGGGCGGCTCGGCGCTTTCATGACGGCCACCCGAAAATCAGAACAAAAACGACGATGCTGATGAAAGCCGCGAGACCGACGCCAACGGCGAAGGCAATGTCTTCGGCGGCCTTCATGACGCCGCTCCATCCTGTCGAGGGGCAGGAACGGAAGAGGCGAAGAAATCGTCGGGGCGAAGATCGACGTTGGCGGCACGCGCCTTTTCGAGCAGTTCGGCGACGGCTTTGGCGCCACCGCATTTGGCAATAATGTTTTCGGCAAGTGTTCTCATGCCATAATAATTGCGTAAAACGCAATTCTATGTCAATCATTTTCGCAAATAATTGCGAAATTCGCGATACATTTGCGGTTGCGGTTGTCGCAAACTGGCGAAATGGTAATGAAACCCGAAGTTTATATCGACTGGATCGCCAAAGGCGTTATGAAGCCCGGCAAGAGCAAAGGCGGCTTGGCGGAAGCGTTAAGAGTGCATCCGTCGCAGGTCACGCGGATCATGGGCGGCCGCCGGCTCCGCGCGGATGAAGTCGCCAGAATCTCGGAATATCTCGAGGAGCCGCCGCCATCCACCATCAGTGGCTTTGCCGAAGACGCCCCGCAAAATAACTATCGCCCCCCACCGCAATTCCTCGGTGAGCAAGACCTCCCGGTCTTCGCGGCTGTGGAGGGCGGCCCTGGAATCATGGTCGTGACCACCGAACCAATTGAATATGCCAGCCGGCCACTCGCCTTGAAGCACGTTCCTAACAGCTATGCCGTTCTCGTCGTCGGCGATTCCATGGAGCCCGCCTATGAACCCGGCGACATGGTCATTGTTCATCCGAGGAAGCCCGCAATCAAAGGCAAAAACGCAATATTCGTTTCCGACGAGGAGCACGGTGAGTTTCGGGCATCGATCAAACGCCTAGTCCAGGAGACCAGCGACCGATGGACGGTCCGGCAATTTAACCCGCCGAAGGATTTCCATCTGTCAAAGCGGGACTGGCCCAGGGCATTGCGCATAATCGGGAAGTTCGACGGAAGCTGATGATGGCGTAGATCAGGCGCGGGCAGCGCCGAGCGCACGGCGGTCGTGCGCCATCTGGCGGTGACTGCGCTGCATGCCGCGCGGATCGAAACCATCGCGGCCGCGCTGGCGCGCCACTGTCGACACGGCGCGGCGTTCCGCCTCGAGCATGCGGGCCGAGAGCAGGCGCAGGCCGGACACGCGCGCTTCGGCATCGATCCGGATTTCGGTCGAGACGCGGTTGAGCTTGTCGACCATGTGGATGACCGAATTGCGCAACGCCACCTGACGCGGCGCCACATGTCCCCATGCCGCTTCGCCCAGGGCAACCTGGCGCGCCTGACGTATCTCGTCGGCGACCTGCTCTTGCGGCCGCGCCTTCAAGCTCGCCGCGATGGCGCCGACGAGCAGCACGAAGACGACTGCCTTGGCGCTGCCGCTGGCAAGCGCCGCGCCGGTCCATGCCGTCGCGGCGAGCGTCACCATATCGCCCTGCAGCGCGCCCTTATGCCCGACCTGATCGGCAAAGCGTTGCAGCGAGACGAGAACCGCCCTGGCGACGATGAGCGCGGCCACACCAGTGACCAGCAGGAAATCATCGGCGGAGACAGTGTTCGGCTTGATGGCGAAAGCCATCAGAAAGGCGAAGGCCGCCAGTGTGCCGTGAATGGCCGCGCCGTCGCGCGCGCCGGAATAGGATTGCCGGTCTAGGCTGATGAAACAGCCGAGCGCAATTGCACCGCCGAAGGAAATCAAGGTCGTTGCAAGCACTGGCAGCCCCCGTCATCAAGTTAACCCGACATTAACATGCATGATTAACCGGCGCGAAAGGTTCGTTACGAATTGGTTAATTCAACCAAGGGCTTTTGCGTCTATATGCGAGGCATAACGACAACAGCCGCGCGAAGGCGCGACTGTGGATCGACAACGATGATGTGAAACCTAAAGACGGGTCAGGCGAACCATTGCGTCGCGATGAGCGCGCCGCCGGCCAGTACGAACACCGCGCAACATCCGGCAAGAATGTAGTGGGTCTGCAATTTGAGACGGATCGCCGCTTCTTCGATGTCGGGATATCCCGCGAGAGCGAAGCCGGCCGCTTCGGCGGCCCGGTGCATGGAAGCCATGGTGTTGGGAGATCGTCTAACCTGAATCATATACGTATCTTCCTGCCGTTCTGGTTAACAACATCTGAACGGCCGACTTGGTTCCGTTCCTCCGTGCACTGAATTTGTGCTTATCCCGAAGAAACAATTGAGATGGCCACCGTCCGGCCGCAGAGTGCGCAAGTCGTGCCGGCAAATCGTGCTAGGGAGATTCGATGTTGAATGCACAAGTCGAAATCCTCGTGCAAACCATCTTGCCACTGTCTGCGGCGGCCGTGTGCGGCGGGGTGATCGGGCTCAACCGCAGCATGAACGGCAAACCTGCCGGGATGCGGGTGCATGGGCTTGTCGCGTTGGGTTCAGCGCTCCTGATGATGGCGGCGACTGCAGCGGCAGATGCGTCCAGCGCTACGCGGGTTGCACAAGGCATCGTCACTGGCATTGGCTTTCTCGGCGCCGGCATCATTCTGCACCGCGTTCGGGAGAGCGGACCGGACCAGGTCTATCATCTGGCAACGGCCGCCACCGTCTGGCTCGCGGCGGCGATCGGCATTGCCTGCGGCGTCGGCCAATGGGTGCTGGCGGTTGCCGGAACCGTAATCGGGCTGATCGTTCTCGTCGTTTTCATCAGGATCGACGGCCATTTCTTCGGCCGTTTCAGCAGCGGCGATGACAACGGCGACCCGCTGTCCTAAACCCTTGTCAGGCATGGGATATAGCCAAGTTCATTGCTGCGTCACACGGCGATTTTAGAACCGTTTCAGTTTGCCAACGAACTGGAGCGCGCCGTCATGACCGATCCGAAATCCGTAGATTCCTTCGCTTACGATCCGCCGCTGGACAGCGAAGATATCGGCTCCAACGGCTCCACCAATCCGACGCTCGGCGATGTCATCGCCGCCCGCCTCAACCGGCGCGATGTTTTGCGTGGCGCCCTCGCAGTCAGCGCCATCGGCGCCGCTATGCCCGGCTCCCTGCCCGGCCTGTCGTCGCCCGCAGCCGCCCAGACGGCAGCGCCGAAATCGTCCTTCAACTTTACGGAAATTTCCGCCGGCTCCGATGAAACTCATCACGCACCCGAGGGCTATGAAGCCGACATTCTGATGCGCTGGGGCGATCCGGTGCTGCCCGGCGCGCCGGCCTTCGATCCGCAAAAACAAACCGC
>JAQGJO010000237.1 GCA_028290595.1 Hyphomicrobiales bacterium
GCCTTGTTCCGTTTTGCCGTGATTTTCGAGGGTATTGCCGCGCGCGCCAGGGCCGGCAATGCGGCAGGTGGAAACGCGGCCGAGGTGGCGCATCTGGCGTTGAATTTCGCTCGCCGGGCGGCGATGCTGGCGCGGGCGTCGGGCAGTGCGTGAGCGCCATATCAGGAAAGAGCCATGACCGAGATCGTCACCCATCACATCACATGTTCCGGCGATCTGCCGGCGTTTCTGGCCATGCCGGCGGACGCCGTCAAAGCCCCGGTGATGATCCAGATGCACGAACGCTACGGTCTGGTGCAGCATACGCAGGATCTGGCGCAGCGCCATGCGCGCGAAGGCTTCGTCTGCATCGCGCCGGACTTTTTTCATAAGCATCCCGATCAGGCGGCGCTTCATCGTGGCGATGCCGGCTACGATATGACCGATCCGGAAGCGCTGGAATATTTCGACGCGGCAATCGAGGCTGTGGCGCATGTGCCGCAGGCCGATCCGTCGCGGCTTGTGGCTATGGGCGTGTGCCAGACGGCGCGGCACCCGCTGGTTCTTGCGGCACATCGCGCCGTCTCGGCGGCGCTCTGCTGGTATGGCGCAGCGCAGGACCGCGAATGGCAAGTGAACGCCAAATTCCCCGTCGGCCTTGAAGACATCATCCGCAGCATTAATTGCCCGGTTCTCGGCATTTTCGGCGAGGCCGATCACATTATCTCGCTCGATCATATCCGGCGGCTGCGCAACACGCTGGAAGCGGCGGGCAAAAGTTTCACCATCGAGGTCATGCCCGACGCGCCGCATGGCTGGCTCAACGACACCATGCCGGGGCGCTACCGCCGTGAGCAGGCGGAGGCGGCCTGGGCCATCCAGCGGGCGTTTCTGACGGAGGTGCTGGACCCGGCCTTCGACCGCAGCCGGATCGTCCAGCGCTACGGGGCGAATTCTTCGGTCAAATATGACTTTTCCAAAAACCTGCGTCTGGAATAGACTTGACCAATACCGCTGCAGACACGCGCGACAGGAGCAGAAAATGGCCCGCGATTTCAATGATCATTGCTGGAACGATGTGATCGACGATGAAATCCGCGAGATTTACGAGGCCTATCACCGCGACACTTTTGTGGGCGCGCGTCCGGCCATTCTGGCGATCGATCTCTATAAAAAGGCCTATCTCGGCGGGAACAGGCCGGTGCGCGAGGTCAATCGCGAATATGCGGGTTCTTGCGGCGAGAATGCCTGGCGCGCCGTGCAGCCGACGCAGCGGCTGCTCGCGGCCGCGCGCGCTGCCGGCATTCCGGTGATCTATTCGACGCGCCATGCGGACACTGCCGGCGTGGCGTCGACCAACCGCCGCAAGAGTTCCGAGACGGAAGACCTTTACGGCATCAAGGACGAAGTGGCGCCGCTGCCGGGCGAACTCGTCATCTACAAGGAGCGCGCGTCAGTCTTCTTCGGTACGCCTTTGATCGCCCATTTGCGCCGCCTTGGCGTCGAAAGCCTGATCCTTCTGGGCGAGAGCACATCGGGCTGCGTGCGCGCCACCACCGTCGATGCCTATTCTTACGGCTTTCACAATACGCTGGTCGAGGAATGCACCTATGACCGTTCGATGCTGAGCCACAAGGTCAACCTGTTCGACCTGCATCACAAATATGCCGATGTGATGCATGTCGAGGACGTGATCGCCCATCTGGCCAAGAGCACGCGCAAGGTTGCTTGATAGACAGATTTTGCCAAGCATCCCAAGCCCTCATCCTGAGGAGCAACGCTTTAGCGTTGCGTCTCGAAGGACGAGGGAGGAGCAAGTGCGAGGCTGACGCCCCCGTCCTTCGAGACGCGCTCTTCGAGCGCTCCTCAGGATGAGGGCTCCTGGTGGCCTCTTTGTAAGAACGGTTTACCTCCGCCCGGCGGCGATCTTTTCGGCGACGCCCTGCTGGTACTCGGTGATTGGCATGAAGCCTTCGCAGGAGCGGCAGAAGCGTTCGGATTCTTCGCGGATGGCGTCGGCTGATTTCGACAGGTCGAGATCGTCGACCCGCGGCTGAGGGATATACCAATCGGAATCGCAGAAGATCTCGATACGGTTTCCCTCGGGGTCGAAAATATAAAGCGACCAGGCGTTGCCGTGGTTGGTGCCGTAAAGGCGCTGCACGCCGGGCGCATCCTTGGCGCGCCGCCAGGCGGACTGCACGTCTTCCAGCCGTGGCACCCGGAAGGAAATCTGGTTGATCTGCGTGAAGGCGCCGGCTGGCCTGCCGCCGACGAGCACGACCTGATGGTGCTCGCGTGGATCGCCGCTGAGAAAGACGATCGGGTTGCCGCGCGCCTCGCCACGATCGGTGACGACGAAGCCGAGCATGCGCGTGTAGAATTCTTCCATCACCGGCAGGTCGGTCACATAGAAACCCATGTGGCTGAAGCTCAGTGGGAGGGCTCCACTGTCGGGGGAGGGTTGGGCAGCAGACACGGCAAAATCCTCCAAAAGAAATGTTATTTGGCTGCGAGGTGCGCAGCTTGCGGGCAGCCGTTGCGAAAACTAGTGTGAAATCGCAAAAGCGCCCAGTCCTTTTTTTCGACGGGGGAGGGCAGATTTCGCACGTGGCGGTCCCGCGCCGCATGGGGTAAGGGAACGGCGAACCAGATCGCATGGCGCTGACCGTGTCTGACGGCCGCGTGGGGAAACGGAAATGCATTCGACAAGGAGAGAGCATGGCTGAAGGAATTATCGTCAAGAAGTCCGACGACCTCTTGGAAATCACCCTCAATAATCCGGAGCGCGGCAACGGATTGTCCGACGAACAGATCGTGTTTCTCGGCGATACGATCGAGAAAGAGCACGAGAACGTCCGCCTCATCGTGCTGCGCGCCAATGGCGAGGATTTCTG
>JAQGJO010000430.1 GCA_028290595.1 Hyphomicrobiales bacterium
AGAACCACCCTTGAGCGAACTTGCCGCGCAGACCTGCTTCATAAGATATTGCGCTTTCCGGCCGCAGGTTCGGATTGGGAACCAGGTTCTGCGCGCCGAATGGCAGCGAGGTGAAGAGTTGCTGCGCCGTCGGCATCTTGAAGCCCTCGGCGATGCGCGCGTAGACCGCGTAGTTTTCATTCAGCTTGAACAGCGTGCTGATCTGCGGAATGAACTTGTGCGAGTCGAGCTTACGCGGCTCCTTGCCGGGGATGAAGACGTATCCGGGACCTGGACTTGGATTGATCTCGTAATTGGCGTGGCGGATGCCCGGCGTCACGGTCCAGCGATCGCCGAATATTTCGATCTCGTCCTGGATGAATGCATCGTAGCGCTTGGTCGTCGAGTTGGTGAAGTTGAACCCGCCGGCGATCGTCGTTGTCAGCACCTGGGTCATCAGGTTGAGGACGTCGTCACGCCGGTTGTACTTGGCCTCCTTGATGTCGCCCTGCAAGCCATAGGTCAGCTTGTGGCGCGTCGGTCCCAGCGCGAAAGTTGATTTCGCCTGAATATCGAGCTGGGTGAACTTCTCACCATATCCCAGGTAGGAATGCGTATAGCGCTGTTGGGTGTTCGCCAGAGTCACAATCCGGTCGCTGATGAATTCGCGTTTCTGATCCGAGTACGACAACTGCCAGCGCAGGCTGTCGAGCCAGGGCGCACCGACACTCCACTCGTGTTCGATCTGGGCGGTCTTGCGCGTCAGGATCTGGTTACGAATATAGGGGCCGTTGCGGTTGCCACCACTGACGACGTTGAAGTCGTAGATCTGGTTGACCGTGCCGTTGCGGTCGAAAATTTCGCCGGTCAGCTTGATGGTGTTGTCCGCGTTCGGCCGGTAGACCATTTTGGCGAAGCCGTTCCACGTCGACTGGTCGACCGGGTTGAGCTTATTGCAGGGCAGGAAGCGCAGAGTGGGAACCGGACAGCCGTAGATGCCGCCGTCGGCGCGGGCCTGACTCAGGTTGCCCTCGTGTTGCGAACGCTGGCTGAGACCGACGATGGCTTCAAGCTGCGGGTTGATGCGATAGGCCACGATGCCCGTCTTGACGAAGGACCGGTCGAAACTGTCGTAGGCGGTATCGAGCTTGCCGCCATAGGATTTGGCCGGGTCGCGCAGCAGGTCGGCTGGATCAAGCGTGCGATAGGAGACGATGCCGCCCAGCGCATCGGCGCCCCACAGCACGGAACCGGGACCGCGGAAAATTTCGACGCTCTTTATGAATGGCAGGCCGACGAAATCGCGGGTGCCGTCGGTGATGCGTTCGATGACCCTGGCGCCGTCGACCCGGACCTGCACCCGGTTGCCGCCGACGCCGCGAATGATAAAGCCGCCGTAATTGCCGAACGGGTCGGTGCCGCTGGTCTGGCGCGGAACGCTGACGCCGGGCTCGTAGCGCACCAGATCCTGCGTATCGCGGGTGCCGCGTTGCTCGATCTGCTCGCGGGTGATGACACTCACCGTCGCCGGCACGTCGAGCACCTGCTCCGGGCTGCGGGTGGCGAGAACGGTGATCTGATCGAGATCGATAACCGAGCTGTTGCTGCCCGCCTGTTGGGCCACTGCGCGATCCGAGCCAGCCGCTATAGCCAAGATAAAGAACGATAAATTCCACTTAGAATTCATAAAAGCGCCCCATTGTTCTGGTGAAGCGCCTTAATTGATAAGTATATAATCAAGCAAGAAGATAATTGTACTTATGTGTACTATATATTTGGAATAATTATGTTTTGTAATTCATGTAAGAATAAACTGTGTCGCCAGATCGAAATATATCACAGGCGCGTCGTGATCCGACAGGACCAGCGCATCTGAAGCGGCCACTCTCAACTGTTCGTGACGCCGGTCGCTGATTTGGCGCCAAAGGCGATGTTTAAGCATGCGAATCGACGACATGAGTCGACGATTTGAGGCTTCGGACGAACGAATGTATGGCGTCGCCGCCCCATCAATGAGGCAATCAAGACTTATAGTATTTATAAAATATATTTCGCGCGCCCTACAATACTTAACTGTAGACCGCTTCACGACGATCAAGGAGCTCGCCACTAAGCCGGGCTGGCCGCGTTTTCCAGCAGTCGGCCGTAGCCGGAAATTCTGCCGCTTTCGCCGACAAGCCGCATGGCGGCCCAGAAGGCCGCCGGTGTGCTGGAGACGACGGGCTTGTCGAAGCGCTCCTCCAGCGGCCGAGCTACACCGAGCGTTCGCAAGCCGCCGCACGAGATCAGAATGGCGTCGGCCGAGGGCGCCTCATCGAGCGAGGCGGCCGACAGGTTGATGATCTCGCTGTCGCTCTTGGCGCTGGCGCCGCCGCCGAACTTGGTGATGCCGAACGATTTCATCGCGTCGACATCAAAGCCGTGAAATCTCAGCAGCTCCGCCAGCTTGTCGTTGACGACATCGGTATAGGCCGTCGCCACCGCGAGCTTCTTCGCGCCGACTTCGCGCAAGCCATCGATGATGGCGGTGCTCATGGTCGAGACTGGCAGTCCGGTGCGGCGGCGGATCTCCGTCTGCAGATCCTCGTTGAACTGCGGCCCGCGATAAAACGTCAGCGACGTGCCAATCACCATGATGGCGTCGACACCGCGCTTGGCCAGATTGTCCGCCGCCGGCACGATCTTGTCGGCCGCCTGATCATAGCCCTCCGGCGTCAGCGAGCCGACGCCGGTACGATGCGGAATGAAAACCACGTCCGGATACATCACCGGACCTTCATCGGGCACCACATCGGTTGCTTGCGGCACGACCAGACCAATTGTCGGCATATCAACACCTTTCAAAGGAGGCAGTCGGCAGTCGGGCTTAGGCAGTCAAAAGAGAAACCTACTGCCTACTGCCTACTGCCTACTGCCTACTGAATTTCGATATTACCGATCTTGACGGCATCCGCCCACGACTTCAACGCCACGGTAAAGCGCCGCTTGTAATCCGCTGCATCGGAGATTTTCGATGTTGCCCCCTGGTCGACAAGAAACTTCTGCGTGTCGTCCGCCTGGGTGATCTGCGCCGTCCACTTCTCCAGCTTGTCGATAATGTCTTTCGGCGTTCCCACCGGCGCCCAGATGCCCCAATGGGCAACAATATCGCCGGTCCGCGCACCCGTGGTTTCCTTGAGCGTCGGCAAATCCGGCAGACTTGGCGAACGCTCGTCCGACGCGATCGCCAGCAGCTTGATGCGACCCTGCTTTGCCTGCCCGACGGCATAGACCACGTCGGCGAAAGCGAAGTCGATCTGCTTGCCGGTTACGTCCTGCACCGCAGTAGCCGTCGCTTTATATCCGACATAGGTGGCCTCCGCCTTCGCGGCATTCAGATAGAGCGCCGAGGAAGCCAGCGCACTCGTCGTCGCACTGCCGTAGGTCGACTTGCCGTTCTTCGATTTGATGAGCGCGGTGAGATCGGCAACGCTGTTGATCCCCGCATCGGGCGCGACGACGAGAACGAACGGCGTCTCGGCGAAGCCGACGATCGGCACCAGATCCTTCGCCACATCGAGAGGCATACTCTTGAACACGGCTGCGTTGCCGGCGGTCGTCACCGTCGAGGCCAGCAGCAAGGTCAATCCATCGGGCTTGGCTTTCGCCGCCGCATCGAGCGCCAGATTGCCGGAAGCCCCGACCCTGTTTTCGATCAGAAACGTACCGCCCGAGAGCTTGGACAGTTTGTCGGCATACCAGCGCGCCAGAATGTCGGCGCCGCCGCCCGCGGCAAATCCAAGCTGGATGCGCACCGGCCTGTCGGGATAGTCCGCCGCCATCGCGCGCGAAGCAGCGCCCGCCAACAAAGCCACGCTTATAAGACCCGCAAGGGCAGCAAGCCGTTTCATGTTTCCCCTCCCCGTCTCGCCGCCCGAAAATGGCGGCGGCGAAATTCAACTGTTATGTCCAATACATGAAATTGCGCAGGCCAGCCAGTGCGCGAAAGCCTTGATCCGCCGGTGGGCAAGCGCCTACGCGCGCTCCTGCCGCGACCGGGCGCCGATCTGTTTGAGAGCCGCGCAGAGATCCGCCGCCAGCGGCGAAAGCCCAACATTGCGGCGCGACAAAATCCCGATGGTTCTCGAAATGCTCGGCCGGCTGAGCGGCAGGACGCAGACGTCTTCCGTCTGTAGCGCATCGA
>JAQGJO010000453.1 GCA_028290595.1 Hyphomicrobiales bacterium
GGCGGCAGCTCGCCCTTGGCGACGCGATCGGTCCAGTCGCCGAGATATTTCAGCGGCGCCCCGCCAAATTCACCGGCGATCTGATTGACCATGAGCTCACCTGCCTGGCCCGACTGGATGCGCCGCATCCAGCCGTCGGCGCCCGTGCCGAATTCCTGTGGGATCGTGCGCGTCGAAATCTGCCCGATTTGATGACAGCCGATGCAGCCGTTGTTCTTGGTGGCGTTGAGCCAGCGCCCGAGATCGATCCCTGCGGGAATGTCGCTCTTGCCGTTGAACTCGCCGGCTGGCGGCATTTTCAGCATCGAATACCAGTAGATCGCCGGATAATAACGCGCCGCGGCGGTAGCGTCGGGGGCGGTGACCGCCTTGTGGTCGACGAGCTTGCCCGGTTCGGATTTGACCTTGGGAGAATCCACCAGGCCGTAGCCGCGCACCCAGACGTCGTAATTCGCCTTCGGCAGATCGGGCAGGACATAGCGGCCCTGATCGTCGGTGACGACGATCTTGATGTAGCGGATCGGCAGATCGCGGGTTTCGGCGATCACCCAGACGCCGGCTTCCGGACCCTTGGGGCCTGTCACGACACCGCCGATGTCGGTCGATCCGATCTGCACCTGCTGTGTGGGAGCTGGTTGCGCGAGCGCCGGTTCCTGCAGCAGAACGCCGAACATGAGCGCCGACGCGGCGCTCCCCAGCAACAACGACCGTATTGAACGCATGCTTGCCTCCCCAATCGCAAGAACGGTTGAAATGCCGTATGCTGGATGCGGCGACGCTCCAGCTTTGCCTAAGTCTGACGCTAGTCTTTGTGGGTCGTCAAGGGCGATGGTGGGCGAGGCGCGGTTTCGGGTCGGGCTTCTATTACCGACCCATTCCCGGATGTTTAGTTTTCAATACGAATTGTTATGACACAGGAGAGTTGTTTGGAGCAGCAGATGGCGCATGCCCCTTTTCTCCCGGTCTTGGCAGGCTGCGTCGGCCGTTATGGTGAGCAAGCGCCTGTGCGGGCGCTGGATGAACATTTCCAATGCGTCTGGACGCACCACATTTCTCAAGACGATGATTATAAACCCGTTGCCGTCGTCCCCGACGGTTGCGTCGATCTTCTCTGGCGCGATGGTCGGCTAAGCGTCGTCGGGCCCGATATTGTAGCCGCCCATCCGGTTCTGCCGCCCGGCGGCACCATCCTCGGGCTGCGCTTTCAGCCCGGGGCCGCGATCAACTGGCTCGGCCTGCCGATGTCGGAGATCGTCGGCCAGGAAATCGAGCTGACCGAGCTGTGGGGCAGCAAGGCGCGCGAAATATCCGCGCAACTGGCGGACGTCGCCACGCTCGAGGCGCAGGCGAACCTGCTGCAGAAGCTGCTGGCGCAAATCATGCCCGCCATCAACGCTCCCGGCCGCGACGCGGCGATGATGTTCGGCTTTCTGAAACGGCATGCCGGCGATGCTGACCGCAAGGTGTCTCTGCTGCGTGATCGGCTCGATGTCAGCGAGCGGACATTGCGGCGGCGCAGCCATGATTATTTCGGCTATGGCGCCAAGACGCTCGACAGGATTCTGAAATTGCAACGGTTTCAGGCCCTCGTGCATGCTTCGCAGCACGGAACACTGTCAGCCATGGCGGCCGAGGCAGGCTATGCTGATCAGGCGCATCTCAGCCGCGAGATCAAATCGCTGTGCAGCATGTCGGCTGCGACATTCGCCGGTCAGATCAGGTCCCCCAAGTCGTCGCCCGTTGGCCGTTTTGTTCAAGACGCATCAAGCGGGCGGGCCTAGTAGACAGGGTCTGATCATTTCAACGCGAAAGGCCGCATCATGGGCGCGAGAGGCAGCGATCGCCAGATCGACAACATCGAATTCAACGTCGGCGATATCGCCAGGTCGAAGGCGTTCTATGGCGCAGCCTTCGGCTGGACATTCACCGATTTCGGCCCGGTCTATTGCGAGTTCACGGACGGCCGCCTGACCGGAGGACTGACCACCACCGGTCCGGTGAAACCGGGCGGACCGCTGGTCATTCTTTACGCCGAAGATCTGGCCGCGACGCAGAAACGTCTCGAAGACGCTGGCGCGAAAATCGTCAAGCCCGTCTTCGAATTTCCCGGCGGCCGGCGCTTTCACTTCACCGATCCGGACGGCTATGAACTGGCCGTGTGGACCGCAAACTAATTAAGCCTTCTTATCTGCGCGATAGACACGGTGATAGCGGCGGCCGAGACCGGTGAGGATTTCATAGCCGATGGTCTTCGAACGGGCGGCAAGATCGTCGACCGTGATGTCCTGGCCGAGCAGTTCCACCGGTGTTCCAGCCTTGAGGGCGGGATCATCCACATCGGTGACGTCGATGATGATCAGATCCATGGAGACGCGGCCGGCGAACGGACAGCGCTTGCCGAGCACGGTGGCCTCGCCGCCTGCTTGCCCGTCGGTCGCCATGGCGTTGCGCGGAATGCCGTCCGCATAGCCGACCCCGATCGTGGCAAGGCGGGACGGCCGCTTTGCCGTCCATTGCGCGTTGTAGCCGACGGTCTCGCCGGCCTCGACATGATGGAGCTGGATGATCGGCGCCTGCAGCCGCACGACCGGTCGCATCGGATTGGCGAGGTGCTGGTGGGGATTGCCGCCGTAAAGCGCATAGCCCGGCCGGACGAGATCGAACAGCGGCTTCTGCGGCAGGAAGATGCCGGATGAATTGGCCATGCTGGCGGCAATGCCGGGAACCAGCGCAATGGCTTTTTTGAAGCGCGCGATCTGAAGGTCGTTGATCGGATCGTTCGTTACCTCCGACGACACGAAATGAGTCATCACAAGCGCCAGCGGAAACGCCGCATCGGGCCGCACCAAACCGGCGGCGATCTTCTCAAACGAAGCCGCATCGAGGCCGAGGCGTTTCATGCCGGTATCGATCTGCACAGCGGCAGGCAAAGGCACGGCCGATGCGCGCGCATGGGCCTCCCAGCCGCGGATCTGCTCAACCGAAACCAGGATCGGCCGCAACCGGTATTCGACATAGGCGGCGAAGGTCGCCGCATCCTGGAGGATACCGTTCAGGACATAGACCGTGTGCGGGCTGTCCGCGCCGAGCGCCAGCCGCGCCCGCGCGCCTTCGCTCACATGCGCGACGAAGAAGGTTTTGCAGCCGGCGTCCGCCAGCGCCCACACGGCCGGCTCGATGCCGACGCCGTAGGCATCCGCCTTGACGACAGCGGCACATTCGGCCGGGACCGACATCTGCGCCAGCAGCCGCCAATTGGCCACGAGCGCGTCGAGATCAACGCTGAGGGTCGCTTGCGCATATTCGCGGGCGATCGAAGAGGTGAGGGCAGGCAAAGGTGTCATCGCCTTGAACAATAGCACAAATGGCGTGTTCAGATTCTGACAAAATCGATGGGGCAGATTTACATTTTGGCGGATTTACATCTGTTCCGGCAGCGCATCTTCCCTGGCGAGATTGGAGAAGCGCGTCAATTCGCCCTCGAACGCCACCTCTATCGTGCCGGTCGGGCCGTGGCGCTGCTTGCCGATGATGACCTCGGCGCGGCCGTGCGCCCGCTCCATGTCGCTCATCCAGGTGATGTGTTCTTCGGTGCCTGGGCGCGGCTCGCGGTTCTTCAGGTAATATTCTTCGCGATAGACGAACATCACCACGTCGGCGTCCTGTTCGATCGAGCCGGATTCACGCAAGTCCGACAATTGCGGGCGCTTGTCGTCGCGGTTCTCGACCTGACGTGACAATTGCGACAGGGCGATGATCGGCGCGTTCAGCTCCTTCGCCAGGGCCTTCAGGCCGGTGGTGATTTCGGTGAGTTCCTGGACGCGGTTGCCGTCTTTCGATTTCGAGCCCGACAGCAATTGCAGGTAGTCGACGACGAGAACGTCTAGACCCTTCTGGCGCTTCAGGCGCCGCGCCCGCGCCGTGAGCTGCGCGATGGAAATGCCGCCGGTGTGATCGATGTAGAACGGGATCGCCTGCATGTCGCGCGCCGCTTCCGATATCTTGTGAAACTCGTGATCCTGAATGTCGCCGCGCCGGATCTTGTAGGAGGGAATGCCGGACTGTTCGGCGATGATACGGGTGGCGAGCTGTTCGGACGACATTTCGAGTGAGAAGAAACCGACGATGCCGCCGTTCTTGGGCACATGGGTGCCGTCGGGTTTGACCTCGTATTCATAGGCGCGGGCGACGTTGAAGGCGATGTTGGTCGCCAGCGCCGTCTTGCCCATGCCCGGTCGTCCGGCCAGAACGATCAGGTCGGACTGCTGCAGGCCGCCCATCTTCTGGTCGAGATCGGTCAGGCCGGTGGCGATGCCGGACAGTTTTCCTTCGCGCTCATAAGCGCGCGCCGCCATGTCGATGGCATGGGTCAGCGCATCGGAGAATTTCTGGAAGCCGCCGTCATAGCGGCCTTGTTCGGCGATTTCGTAAAGCCGACGTTCGGCTTCTTCGATCTGCGCGCGCGGCGATGAATCGACTGGTGAATCATAGGCGACATTGACGATGTCTTCGCCGATCGTAATCAGGCTGCGCCGCGTGGCGAGATCATAGATCGTGCGGCCGTAGTCTTCGGCGTTGATGATGGTCGTGGCTTCGGCGGCAAGCCGCGCGAGATATTGCGGCACGGTGATGCCGCCGAGATCATGCTCGCCAAGAAATGTCTTCAACGTCACCGGCGAAGCCAGCTTGCCGGCGCGGATCAGTTGCGCGCAAATCTCGAAGATGCGCCGGTGCAGTTCTTCGGAGAAATGCTCGGCGCGCAGAAAGTCGGAGACCCGGTCGAAGGCGTCGTTGTTGACGAGGATGGCGCCCAGCAACGCCTGTTCAGCCTCCACATTGTGCGGGGCAGTCCGAAACGTTGTTGCATCTCCTTGCTGATCCGTCGACGAATCGAATCGGACCACCATTTGACCAGCGGCCGCCATTTTACCCTGCAATTTTAAAAGGAACGCAACTTGCTGGACCTGCGGACGCTTCGGGCCCGCCTCATCCGGCAGAGATAGAGGTGCCACAAACGCGGGCTATGCGCACCAGAAATCGTTAGCAGATGGTTGCCGCCGCAGGTCCGTGCCCGATTCTCACAGGCAGAATTAATGTCGATGGTATCGCTTGACGGCCGATACGACCTGTGCGCGGGGCAGGCTCTTTACACGGTGTAACCGCAAACGAAAAACGCCCGCGTTTTGCGCGGGCGTTTCTTTCGAATGATGTAAAACTTACTCGCGGTCGTCGCCGGCTTCGGCCAGGGCCGCGCCGACTTCGAGGCCGAGCGATTCCATCGTCGTCTCTTCGCGCACGTTGATCTCTTCGCCGCGCAGCTGACGCTCGGCTTCTTCCGGCGAGCGGGCAACGTTGAGCGAAATGGTTGCTTCGACTTCCGGATGCAGATGCAGCGGCACCTGATGCAGGCCGATGCTCTTGATCGGCGTCGTCAGCACGACCTGGTTGCGCGAGATCGTCACGCCGCCGGCCGAGACCGCCTCGGAGATGTCGCGCGTTGCGACCGAGCCGTAAAGCTGGCCGGTCTCGCCCGCCTGGCGGATGATGACGAAGGTCTTGCCGTCGAGTTCGGCCTGGACCTTCTGCGCCTCGGACTTGAGTTCGAGGTTGCGGGCTTCAAGCTGCGCGCGCTGCGATTCGAAGCGCTTCTTGTTGGCTTCGGTGGCGCGCAGGGCCTTGCCGCGCGGCAGCAGAAAATTGCGGGCAAAGCCGTCCTTGACGCGGACGGTCTCACCCATCTGGCCGAGCTTGGCGATGCGTTCGAGCAAAATAACTTCCATTTTGAATACTCCTTTAGGTGGTCGGTAGGTTCACGTTGACGAATTGCCGGAGACCGGCGGTTTTGCGCTTCGATTTCGGATGCCCGTGAGCATGTCGATGAGCCCGACGGCCGCGAGAAGCGGGAGCGGCAGCGGGAAGAGGACAAAGATCGTCGTGTAGAGAACGGTCAGCAGGGTGGTGCGGACGCGCGAGGGGCGCGACGCAGTGTGCAGCGAGGCGAGGCCCTGGAAGGCCAGCGCCGTGCCGAAGGCTGCGACAAGGGTGTAACCGGTGATGCGGAAAAATCCGCTGGTGAGCATCAGCGCGAAGCCAACCACGAACGCATAGAGAATCACGCGAGGCAGGTGCAGATTTTCCGGCACGGGAATCCACGGCCGGCCGAGGCGTTGAGAGATGTGTGCGATGCGGCCGGCGAGCCAGAAATTGAGGACTGTGGTCGCCACTGTCCAGCCGGCGAAAACCGGCGCCATGGCCTGGATGAAAATCCGCGCCAGCTCGTCCGAAGTGATGCCGCCGGGCGCGCCCTTGCTGCGGTCGAAGATCATGTCGATCATCGGTGACATGCGCCGGACGGCCTCGTCCAGAAACGCATCGAACGAGCCGAACCGATAGAGCGCCAGCAACAGGCCGCCGATCGATATGGCTGCCGACAGTGCCGCCACCCAGGCTAGCAGATGCCCCAGCGGATACCAGACGAGGCCATCGGCGGTTGCACTCGGTTCGCCCGTTTCAACCGGGCGCGCCAGCCAGGCAAGGCGCGTCAGCCACCAGGCGGGCAGGGCGGCGGAAAATGCAAAAGTGGCGGCCAGAATTTCGTTGAGTGCGACGGCGAGCGTGAGGCTGCCGGCAATGGCTGCGATCAGCGCAGTCGCGGGACTGAACGCCAGCCCGACGATCATGATCGGCAGCGACGCGAATGTCGCCAGCACCATGGCCAAAGCCGTGCCTTTTACGGGAATGTAAAAGAGCAAAGCGGCCGCGAGGCCGGCGCCGATGGCAATGAGAATCCGCGAAATCATGGTCGAGCTGTCCCGCTTTCTGGCGGTTAGGGCGCGATCGGCGGGCACATGCACGCCGTCGCGTCCAGCTCCCTGCCGCCGGAGGCGGCAGGGCAGGATTAACTTACTTGATCACGTAGGGGAGCAGGCCGAGGAAACGGGCGCGCTTGATCGCCTGGGCGAGTTCGCGCTGCTTCTTGGCAGACACCGCGGTGATGCGGGACGGAACGATCTTGCCGCGCTCGGAAATGTAGCGGGAAAGAAGGCGTGTGTCCTTGTAGTCGATCTTCGGCGCATTCGGGCCCGAGAACGGGCAGGTCTTGCGGCGGCGGAAGAACGGGCGACGGGGAGCGGTAGCCATCAGAATGCTCCTTCGCTGGCTGCGTCATCACGGGGGCGGCGGGGCGGACGATCACCACGATCGCCGCGATCACCTCGGTCGCCACGATCACCGCGCGGGCCACGGCGGTCGCCACGGTCGTCACGGTCGCTGTCGTCACGCTTGCGCATCATCGCCGACGGACCTTCTTCCATTTCCTCGACCTTGATGGTCATGAAACGGAGAATGTCTTCGTTGATGCCCATCTGGCGTTCCATCTCGGTGATGGCGGCGGGGGGGGCGTGGGTGTTGAGGAGCGTGAAGTGCGCGTTGCGGTTCTTCATGATACGGTAGGTCAGGGACTTGACGCCCCAATACTCGATCTTGGCGACATTGCCGCCGCCGGCGGTGATGATGCCTTTGAATTGCTCGGTAAACGCTTCCACCTGTTGGGGTGTCACGTCCTGCCGGGCAAGATAAACGTGCTCGTAAAGAGCCATTGCTCTGCCTTTCTCTATGAAAGCAATTTCCGGCGCGGAGCCCTTCGAGCCCGGAGAGAGGCCCGACGGAACGCAGTCGAAGGCGGAGACACGGGAAGACGGGAGAAATCCCCCTGCTGCGGACGCAGCCTTCCGTTCAGCCCCCGGCCGGAAGCTTGCAGTGGCCGCTTTCTACACGGATTTGCCGTCGATGCAAGGCAAAGGCTGGCGAAACGGGCAACTCAGGGGTTTACAGCGACTTCCCAGTCTTGCGATGTCTGGAAATGATAGGATTAAATCCTGTACCGCGCCAATAGAGGTTTTGCCGCCGGATGAGGACCGCGAAGCGCCTGGACGCATTCATGGATAACGCCGGGCGCAAGGCGGCCTAGCTTGGCGTATAAAATGGGAGGACGATTTGCTCGAACTGTACCACGCGCCGATCTCGACGTGCAGCCAGAAGGTCAGGCTTGTGCTAGCCGAAAAGAAACTGGATTGGAAAAGTCACATCGTCCATTTCGGGTCGGGCGATCACCTCTCCGAGAAATATCTCGCGATAAACCCGAATGGCGTGGTTCCGACGCTGCTCGACGATGGAGACGCCATCATAGATAGTACGGTGATCAACGAATATCTAGAAGATGTATATCCAGAGATTTCGGTGCGGCCGAAGCATCCCAAGGTTGCGGCCCGCATGCGTGCCTGGCGGCAATACATCGACGAAGTACCGACGCCCGCAATCCGGCCGCCTTCGTTCAATGCGTATTTCGTGCCGATCTGGGCCAAACTGACCGACGCGCAATTTTTTGAGTACACGGAGCGGCTTCCGCTTCGGAAGCATTTCTACCGGAAGATGGGAAGAGGCGGCTTCAGCCAGGCCGATATCGACGAAGCGCTCGATAAGCTCGGACAGACGCTCGACAGGATGGAATGCTCGCTGGCCGACGGTGCTTGGCTTGTCGATGATCGATACTCGCTGGCGGACGTGAGCATCACCCCAACGATCGTACGGATGGAAGACCTCGGTCTATCATCCATGTGGGACAGCCTCCCCAAGGTGAAAGACTGGTATTCGCGGATTCAGGCAAGACCAAATTTTCGTGTCGCTTACATGCCCGGCTCGCGCGATTTGGGGCCGTCCTGCTAGGTCTACGTGCCTCACAAATCCGGCGCGACCGTGCGCAGGGTCTCCATTAATTCATCGAAGCGCTTGTCCCCGAGCTTGAGGCGCTGTGCCGCGTCGATGGCCTGCTTGACCTCGTTGGCTGCGCGGACGGCGCTAATGCCCTTCTGGGTCAGGACGACGATCCTGCCGCGACTGTCCGCCGGATCGGGCTGGCGCAGCACGATCCCTTCGGCAGCGAGTTCGTCGATCAGTTGCTGAACCGCCTGTTTTGTCAGGCCCATGCGCCGAACCAGCAGGGCCTGACGGATGCCGCTACCGCCGATCTGGGCCATGACCGAGGCGCGAGCTTCAGTATACCAGG
>JAQGJO010000454.1 GCA_028290595.1 Hyphomicrobiales bacterium
CATTTTTCCCGTTTGTCCCGTTTGCCGGCCGCATTTTTCCCGTTTGGTGCACTTGATCTGTCCCGTTTTCGTTTCGTAGCTCTGGAGGCACAGAGCGATTCCTGAAGCGAAAGGCCAGCAAATGTCACTGATGATTGCCGTCAACACGATCCACGGTCGCCGCCGCCTCGCCGTCGATGAAGTCCTCCCGGGCCAGCCGAACGCACGCAGCGTCGATATCATCGCAAAGCCCGGCGACAAGTTCGAAACCGCCGACATGGGCATCGCTGCCGACGAAGAGCAGCAGCTTGTCGATCGCGGCGTCGCGATGCGGTTGGGCTGAAACCATGTCAGACGCGCTGCCGGAAATCTTCTTCAACAGCCGTCTGGTTGCCGGCGTGCCGGCGCCGTTTAAGGAAGCGGTCGAGCGCGCCGCCCGCGCGCACAACGCGCCCGTCGCCGATTTCATCCGAGAGGCGCTGAACGTCGCGCTGCGCAACGAACCGACAAGCGGCCAAGATCGCGTTTTTTTCTTGCTCCCCCCAGTGACGGGCAAGTCCGTCGCCAAGCGCTCGAAGGTGCTTTGATGGCACGTACAGATGCCGATATCGCCAGCCTGCTTGCTGTTGCGTGCGAAGCTGGAACTTCGCAGGCGGACACGGAGATGGTGTTGACCAGCTTCGCGATGCTGCGCAGCGATTTTCTACAGGCTTCCTCATCGATGAAGTACTACGCCGACCATCCGCACGCCGGATCGCCGAGCGACCCCGGCTCGGCCGCTCCAGGCAAATATGCGACTGATATCGATCGCTTTCGCCGCGGGATGACCCGGCTGTCGCAAGAGCCGCTCCGCCGGGCTGTTCAGAAGGGCACTGTGAAGGCGGGCGACATCCCGTCGCGAGAGGCTGCCACCGCCCAGGTCGTTTCGATCATGACCGGCAGGACCTCGACGGCGGCGCCATCGATCGCGCCGGCCGCGACGCCCGGCGCAGATTTGCGCACCCTCATTCCATCGTCGCCGCCGGTGGCGGCTCCCTCAGCATCAAAAGCAAGGTCGACGATGCCTGTGGCGTCACCAGACGAGCAATTGGCCTCCGATATCGTGAGCGCCTATCTCGGCACATCCGGCACATTGCCCGCAGTGTCGAAAAGCGAATCGGACGAGGCCGCAAAGCTCGCTGCGGCTGTTATGGCCAGCGACAGTCGGGATTCCGAGACGGCAGTAGCGGATCCAGAGGCCGTCAAACTGGCTTCCGTGATCGTCAACTCCTATTCGGCTTCGAGGGGTTCGAAGTCGTGAGCCACGGTCGGCACGTTCCTGAAAGCGGCGTGCTTGCCGGCGCCGATCGCGGCTCTCCTGCGCAATCGGCATGGGAACTGGTGGCGCCCGCCGATCTTCGCGCGGGCGGTGGGCGCGCCAGCATCTTCACCTTCATTCAACCGTGAGGTCCAATACCATGTCGTCCGTCGCCACGCTCCCATCTGCAAAAAGCCTCGCTGTCGCGGCCCTGACGCCGCGCAGCGCCGCCAGCATCTCGGCCGAGATCGGCCGGCTCAGTGCCGATCTGACGGCTGGCAACGCCCGTCTGGCCGAACTGACCGGCGCTTACGACGCCGCCATCCTTGCCGGCGACGCTGAGGCGCAGGCCAACGAGGCCGAAACCACGGCCACCCGTCGCGGTGTGCGGCGCGCCGAGTTGCTGATTGCCGATCTCCGCGAGGAACTGGTGGTCGCCACCCGTCGCGAGGCCGACGAGATGGCGCAGTCGAAGCGCGACGCTGCAAACGCCGCCGTCGCGGCTCTGTTGGCCGACATGGACAAGGGATATCGCGTGCCGGCGCGCATCATCGCAAACTTTATGCAGAAGTACGACGAGGTCACCGCCCAGGCGCTTGATGCCGGCGTACCGACCCCGCACGCGCTGACCCGCTTCAAGGCCGGCAATGTCGAACCCGCCCATGATCGCCAGGTCGAGGTTTATATCGACGAAGCGGGCTTCGAGACCAGCAATGCATTTCCGCCCGGTGACTACCGCCTCGATCGCGAAGGCCGAAAGCTCGATCCCCGCTCGCCTCGGCTCGATCGCTTGATGCCGGAACGGCAGAAGCGGGTGAAAACGGTTCACGTCGAAGCGCGCCGGCATCCCGATCGCCAGCTCGCCGGACTGGTTGGCATGGTGAGCCTGCCGGCAGCGACACTCGACGATGAGACGTACTGGACCGGCGCCAGCATCGAGGCGGCATTTGAGAGCGGCGGTCGACGGCGCTAGCTGCGCTGATTCTGCGAGAGCGCGCCATCCCATCCCATCGCGCTCTCGCTGCCGGTTTCGTGCGACCGCGGATGTGCCGGCGCGGTCAAAAAAAACAGGAGCGACTATGTTCGAATTTTCGATGCGCCCAATATCTACGGGTCCGATTATGGCTGCCCCGAAGTCAAAGGCAGCGCAGAAAAAATCTAAGGAAGATCGTCTGTGCTCGCAGCAGAAGGAATCATCTCCGCCCTCTCAACACAAGGATGAGGCATAATGGTATTCGTCCCGTTTAAAGATCGCGTCATGGAGACGTCGATCTCCAACAGCCAGACCGTATTTGCGCTGGCTGGCGCAGTCGATGCGTCGTTCAACCGGTTCAGCGCGTGGATGGCCGTCAACGACACCACCCTCGGCGCGGTCGTAGAACCCGGCGTGGCGTTCGCGGCCGGCGTCCTGACCTACAGCGCCACCAACCAGGTCACGGTGTCCGCGGCGTTTGACAGCAAGGGAACGTTCTCGTCTGGCGGCACCAAGGAAGTCTTCATGGGGTTGCCGGCTCATAGCGCCCTGACGGTCGACGGGCCGCAATCGTTGTCTTCGACACAGCAGGGGCAAGTGCGCGCGAGCATAGGCGTGGACAAGCCGACGCTTCCCAAATCCGCGAATTATACAGCTGTGCTGGCGGATTATGGAGCACTGATCAATCTGTCCGGGAGTGCGACGCTCGCGCTGACGGCTGCGGCGACGTTGGGCGACGGCTGGAAATGCGATATCCGCAATACCTCAACGGGTATGTGGGTGATCGACCCGAACGGATCGGAGACGATCAATGGCCAAGCTACCTTCAACGTTTATCCGGGGGAAAATCTCCGGATGGTCTGCGACGGTGCTGGATTTCACACCGTAGGCACCGGTACCGGCCTGATTTTGATGGACACCCAAATCGCGTCCAACGCCGCAACGATGGAATTTAAGCGCTTCGATCCAAATCGATTCCGCAAATACAAATTCGTATTTGAGGAGGTCCATCCTTCGACGGCACTCAATTCGATTGCGTGCCGCGTTTCAGTTAATGGCGGAAGTAGCTACGTTTCAAGCGGATATCGATGGGGTAATATCTTTCGGGTGCTCAACAGCCCATCGACTGTTGGAGGATCAGACCTGACGAGCCAATCTCAGTTTTCACTCGAGACGTATCAGGGCAATGATCCTGGGTACGGCATTTCAGGAGAAGCAAATCTGACGTGCGGCTCTACTTGGACGTTCTTTGATGCAGATACCGGGTCGATTGATGGAAACACGGGCATTACGCGCAATATGAAAATAATCGGCACCGTCTCGGCGACAGCTATCAATGCCATGGGCTTCTTCGCCACCTCTGGCAACATCAACGGAACGATCCGGCAATACGGGTACTCGAAATAGCTGTCGCTCAATTAACGAGAGAACGATGCGACTTGCCATGTGCCCTTGAGACGGTCGATGATTTGCGGATCGCACCAATAAATTGCAGTGCACATGAAGACCGCCAATATAGGAAGCTGAACGAATTTCCTCATCGAGGTTATCTGAGAGATCAACAAAATCAGGAAGGACAGAACGGAGGCCTTCCACGGTGAGCTGGTCAATACCGAAACCGAGAATAGTACCATCGCTGCAATCACAAGTCCGCGGAGCAATGCAACCCAGCGAACTCCAAGGGCCTCGAGGGCGTCGTTAATAATCTGCTCTTC
>JAQGJO010000475.1 GCA_028290595.1 Hyphomicrobiales bacterium
CGCCGCCGAACAGGGCGAAGGTGGTGTTTCGGGTCACCCATTCATAACCGACGAGAAACGAACCGCTTTCCTGGCCGCCTTTGACGCGGCCGATGCCCGCCGTCGAGGCGACATAGGCATAGCTGCCGAGCAGGCCGCTCATCCTGACGCGAAGACCACTTTCGTCGAGCTTGCTGAACGGCGCGATGGTGCCGATGATCGTGCCACTCAGCGAGTCCTGTGATGTGCCGCTCAGGCTCGCGTCGATGGCCACGCTTGGCCGGCCGCTGCCCTGAGACGAGCCCGGCGCGCCGGTGTACCAGTCCTGCGCCTGTGCGCCGGTCACGCCGGCGGCGCTGACTACCGATGCGACTATGATTGCCCTGAAACGCATTGCGCGGCTTGCCTGCTACTCGAGAATCCAGCCTTCGCCAACGCCATGCCGCCACAGGTGCGTTGTCGGAAAAGCCCCTTATTTTTCAAATTCGAGTATCGAGGCAGGGTTTTACGTAGGAGTTAATTCAAACTTGTTGCTCGCTGTTATCTTTAACGAGAGGTTAATGACGGAGTGCGCGTGAGGTCCCGATGTGGGACGGGCACCTGGATCTGGTCTAGCGGTCACCTCTCCGTCATGCCCGCGCTTGTTGCGGGTATCCACGCGGTGAAGCTGATATCTCATTCGAGAATATAGAAAGTGTCTTTCCTGACGCGCGACAGCGCACAACGGCGTGGGTGCCCGCAACAAGTGCGGGCATGACGGCGAGGCGGTGGCAAGCTTTCTCAACCGTCAACCAAAGCCGATCAGAGATTGATCACGACGTATTCGTCTTCGACGGTGACCTTGAAGGTCTCGGCCACGTAGGGGCCCTTGGCGATCTCGGCGCCGGGTTCGACATGGGCGTCGTAAGAGCGCACGCGGGTGCCCGTCGGGTCGCACCAGGACTGGCCGGTGCGGATGTCGAATTCCCAGCCGTGCCACGGGCATTTGACGAATTCGCCTTGGCGCGACAGGCGGTATTCGCCGGGCAGGTCGGCTTCCGCCAGGCCGACGATGCGGCCCTTGCACAGCGAACCCGATTCATGCGGGCACTTGTCGCCGATGGCGAAGAACTCGCCCTGCAGATTGAACACGGCGATCGGACGGCCGCGCACGGTGACCAGTTTGCGGCCACCGGGCGGGACCTCATCTACTTTTGCTACAACATGCCTGTCCACTTGCCGATCCATCGTTATTTCAATCCGTAAAGCGCTTTGGCATTGCCGCTGAAAATGGCCTGCTGTTTCTCCTGGCTCAGCGCCAGCTTGCCGAGCACGAACTTCGGGTCGTCGAAGTCCCAGTGCGGATAGTCGGTCGAGAACATGATGCGGTCGCAGCCGACCTGTTCGAAGATTTCAGCCAGATCGCTGTCGACATCCGGCTCGTCGAGCGGCTGCGTGGTCAGCCAGATATGGTCGTGGATATATTCCGACGGCAGGCGCTTGAGATGCGGCACTTCGGCTTTCAGGCGCTTGTAATGCTTGTCGAGCCGCCATTTGAGCGACGGCATCCAGGCGATGCCGCCTTCGACGAGCACCACTTTCAGTTTCGGGAACTGTTCGAACACGCCTTCCAGCACCAGGCTCGTCACCAGCTGCTGCATGCCCTGCACGTTGGTGTGCTGCTCCTCGATATAATAGGAGGGATAGCCGCTGGCAGTGGCGGGATAGCCGTTGATGCCGCCGACATGCAGAGCAAGCGGCCGGTTGCAGGCAATGGCCGCCTCATAGATCGGCCAGTAGCGCTTGCGGCCAAGCGGCTCAAGCGAGCGCGGCGGCAGCATGATCTGGGCGAAGCGGCGATCGTCGGCGCGGGATTCGATTTCGGCGACCGCCGCCGCAGGATCTTCCTGGGTGACGACGATGGAAGCGTTGAGGCGCGGTTCCGGCGTCACCCATTTGGCGATCTGCCAGTCGTTGACGGCTGTGGCCAGCGCCGCGCCGAAGCCGAGGTTGCGCTGGTTGCCGGGGCCGCGGTTGAGCGGCATCAGCATGCCGTATTCGACGCCGTTGCCGTCGAGATGCTGGGCGCGCATGAAATCGAGATCGGAGCCCGGCGGGCCTTTCGGCGGCCAGCTATCGGCGCGCGATACTTCCGGCGCCATGCGCGGATGCGACAGCGTGTCGGCGAAAGCCTGGCGGTAATTGCCGCCGAAGGTCTTCATGTGTTCGCGCCAGCGTTCCGGCAGGAACGGATGGATTTCGTCCGGCGTGGAGAAGCCGGGATGGATGTCGCAATCGACGACCTTCAGCTTCTGGCGCAGGTACTCCGCGCTTTGCGGCTTGCGCTCTGCGGTGATGGTGCTCATGGCGAAAGCTCCTTTGAAGCGAGTTCTTTCTGCGGAACCGACTCGGCAAGCCGGGGATAGGTCGCAAGCGCGTTCTCGAACAGGACTTTTGGTGCCAGCGGCGAAGACGGCGACAGCGGCAGCGCGTCGTTGCCGTCGAAATGCCAATGCGGGAAGTCGGTCGAGAACAGCAGCATTTGATCGGAACCCATCTGCTCGACGAAACGTTCCAGCCGCGGCACGCCATCTGGCTCGTCGAAGGGTTGCGTGGTCAGGCGGATGTGCTGGCGCACCAGTTCGATCGGCGGGCGCTTGACCCAGGGCACTTCCGAGCGCACCCCGCGCCAGGTCTTGTTGAAGCGCCACAGCGCTGCCGGCATCCAGGTGACGCCCGATTCGATCAGCACGACTTTCAGCTCGGGAAATTTCGCGAAGGCGCCTTCGCTGACGAGGCTGACGACCTGGTTCTCGAAGGCGAAGGCATTGGCGACGTAATCTTCGAGGAAGAACGAACCCCAGCCGTTGAGGGTTGGATGATGATAGAGCCCGCCGGCGTGAACGCCGATGGGAAGGCCGTGACGCACGGCAGCCTCATAGATCGGCCAATAGCCGCGGCGGCCGAGCAGCTCGGTGCCCATGGCGAGCAGGGAGACCTGCACGAATCTCTTATCGCCGGCGCGGCGCTCGATTTCGGCGACGGCGAGTTCGGGCGCCTGTTGCGGCACCAGGATCGAGGCGCGCAGGCGCGGCTCGCGATCCAGCCATTCTTCCGCCACCCAGTCGTTGACCGCCTTGCAGAACACCGCCGCCAGATCGTCGCTGTGCAGGGCGACACCGCCGAACAGGCAATTGGCAATGGCGAAGCTCGATCCAAA
>JAQGJO010000479.1 GCA_028290595.1 Hyphomicrobiales bacterium
CAATTGCCGCATCCGCCGGTGTGGATCCCCTCGCAGGGCTCGATCGAGACAATCGAATGGTGCGCGGCGAAGGAACGCAAGTACACCTATCTGCAGACGTTCAGCCCGATCGAACTGGCGCAGAAGAATTTCGATGCCTATCGCGCCTGCGCCGAGAAGGAAGGCTACCAGGCACAGGCTTCGCAACTCGGCTGGGCTATTCCAACCTACGTGGCGGAAACCGACGAGATCGCGCGGCGCGAATTGCAGCCGCACATTGAGGCCTTCTTCAACAAGTTCCTGCGCTTCCCGATCGAGATGCGCATGCCGCCCGGCTATTCGTCGATCGCCTCGACGAAAATGCTGATCGAACGCAAATATGCGGTGCGCGCTTCGCAGCAGACGATCGAGAGCTTGAGCGATCTGGGTATGTGCATCTACGGCAGCGCCAAGACAGTGCGCGAGAAGCTGCTGCATCACCAACAGAAGATGGGTATCGGCAATCTCATCGCCATGCTGCAGATCGCGACGCAGCCGGCCGAGCAGACCGAGAAAAGCATGCGGCTGTTTGCCAGCGAGGTGGCGCCCTATCTGCGCGCCAATGCGAGCACGGCCGTGGCGGCGGAATAACAAGAAACGATGCGGCCATGCGTGGCCGCATGCAAATTCAACGAGGGGATGAAACGAATGAAGCCGATCAACAGGCTGCTTGCGGCAGCAGCGGGTTTAACTTTGCTGCTGACACCGCTTCTGGCAAACGCGCAGACAGCGACGCTGAAAATTGCCTCGCCCCAGCGCGGCAGTTGGGAAGGCGCCATTCCCGAACTCGGCCAGCAGGCGGGCATCTTTCGCAAGCACGGGCTGGAGCTCGAAATCCTCTATACAGCGGGCGGCGGCGAGACCTTGCAGACCGTGGTTTCCGGCGCGGTCGATGTGGGTCTCTCGGCCGGCACCCTGTCGGTCATGGGCGCGTTCCAGAAAGGCGCGCCGCTGCGCATCATCGGCGCAAGTTCGTCCGGCTCGCCGGAAGTGTTCTGGATCGCAAAAGCGGATTCGCCGATCAAGACCGTCGCCGACGCGGCCGGCCGTACCATGAGCTATTCGACCTCAGGCGCATCCTCGAACATCGCCGTCATGCGCTTCATCGAACAGTTCAAGGTCGCCGCCAAGCCGACGGCGACCGGCAGCGCCAGCGCCACACTGACCGCTGTGATGACGGGGCAGGTCGACATGGGCTGGGCGGTCGCACCGTTTGGGCTGAAGGAGATTTCCGACGGCAAGGTGCGCATCGTCGCTTACGCCAAGGATATCGAGGCGGTCCGCAAACAGACCAGCCGCGTGCAGATCGTCAATACGGACGTTCTCGCCAAGAAGCGTGACCTGATCGATCGCTATGCCAAGGCTTACAATGAAACGCTTGACTGGATGTATTCAAGCGACGACGCGCTCAAGCGCTATCTCGTCTTCTCCGGCTTCGATGAAGCCGCCGTGCGTGAGACCTTGAAGAACTTCATTCCGAAATGGAGCCTGCAGACGCAGTCGGTCAACGGCATCGACGAAGCGATGGAAGACGCAGTCAAATACAAATATCTGCAGAAGCCGCTGACGAAGGAAGAGCTAGGCACACTGATCCAGACCCAGCCGTTCGCGAAGTAGGCTGCGGCTCTGACGCCCCCGTCCTTCGAGACGCCTGCTACGCAGGCTCCTCAGGATGAGGGCTTCTTTACAAGTTGTACAAGCACCTAAAAGCCCTCATTCCTGAGGAGCGCTCGAAGAGCGCGTCTCGAAGGACGGGGGCGTCAGCCTCGCTCTAAGCCGCAATCCGCAAAATCGGCTTCACCGTTGTGCCTGCCTCGCTGTCGCGAAACGCATCCGCGATCTTGTCGAACGGATAGAACTTCACCAGTCTGTCGAACGGGAAGCGGCCCTGCATGTAGAAGTCGATCAGCATCGGAATGAACACATCCGGATTGCTGTTGCCTTCGATGATGCCGCGGATCTTGCGACCAAACAGCAGGTGGCGGACTGAAACGGAAAGTTCGCTGCCGTCCCACGGGCTGGTGACGAAGCCTGCCATGCCGCGCGGCGCCAGTGAATCGATCGCCTGCCGCATCACACTCAGAACGCCGGTCGTATCGAGCGCGAAATTCACGCCGTCGGGCACGAAGCCCAGCACCTGCGCCGACACCGGATCGGCGCCGGCCATGATTGTCTCATGCGCGCCGAGTTCCCTGGCGAGATCGAGGCGATGCTGGTGCCGGTCGATGGCGATGATGCGCGAGGCGCCGGCGATCTGCGCCGCCATGATGGCGGAGAGGCCGAGCGCGCCGACGCCGAATACGGCGAGCGTCTGTCCCGGCTTCAGCTTGAAGTCGTTGAGGATGGCGCCGGCGCCAGTCTGGATGCCGCAGCCCAGCGGCCCGAGCAGTTCCAGTGGCGCATCCTTGCGCACCTTGACGACATTGCGCTCGTGGCCAACCGCATGGGTCGCGAACGACGACTGGCTGAAAAAATCGCCGTGCACGTCGGCGCCTTTCGCATCCTTGAAGCGCAGGCCCTCGACCGGCGAGCAGAAAAAGTTGAGCGCGCCCTGGTTGTGGCAATAGGCGGGTTCGGCATCGTAACAACTGGCGCAATGGCCGCAGAAGCCGAAGGTCATCACCACATGATCGCCCTTGGCGACTTTGGTGACGCCTGCGCCGACGGCTTCGACAATGCCGGCGCCCTCATGGCCGAGCACGACGGGCTTTGGCACCGGGCCGGGGCCAGAGGATTTCAAATCCGTGTGGCAGACGCCAGTGGCGACGAGTTTCACCAGGACTTCGCCCGCGCGGGGACCGGCAAGAACCAGTTCCTCCATCGACGGAGTATGCGTCCCGTCCCGAAACACGGCAGCCCTGATCTTCATTACGATGTCCTCGTTGCGATCTGAAAAATCGTCGCGACCATGTCAT
>JAQGJO010000533.1 GCA_028290595.1 Hyphomicrobiales bacterium
GGTCGCGCTCACCATGCTGGCCTTCGGTCTCGGCGCCGGCCTGCCGCTCGCGCTTCTCGGCTTCCTGTCGCGACGCACCTGGCTCGCCTGGCGTGGACGTCTGGCCGGTGGCGGAAGCCTTCTGAAAATCGCCTTCGGTCTGTTGCTCGTACTTGCCGGGCTCGCAGTCGTCAGTAGTGCGGACAAGCAGATCGAAACCTGGCTCGTTCAGGCCTCGCCGCAATGGCTGACGGATCTGACGACCAGATTCTAGACGCTCGACTGGATGTGGCTGCGCAGCACCGGATAGATACGGTTGTCCCAGCGCCTGCCGTTGAACACGCCGTAATGACCGGCGCCCGGTTCCATGTGATGCGATTTCATATAGGGCCGCAGACCAGAGCAAAGATCCTGCGCCGCCATCGTCTGGCCGATGGCGCAGATATCGTCACGCTCGCCCTCGACCGTCAGAAGAAATGTCTTCTTGATGGCGCGGGGTTCGATCACGCGTCCACGATACATCAGCTTGCCGAGCGGCAGATCATAATCCTGGAAGATCGACTTGATGGTCTGCAGATAGAACTCGCCGCTCAGGTCCATGATGGCGAAATATTCCTTGTAGAAATCCCGGATCGCATCGGCCTTTTCAAATTCGCCCTCAATGCGATGCTTGAACAGATCGGCGAAGGATTTCGCGTGCCGTTCCGGATTCATGCTCATGAAGGCTGCGAGCTGCAGAAAGCCCGGATAGACATTGCGCCCGGCGCCCTTGAGACTATGCGGCACGACGCCGACCAGCTTGTCGCGAAACCATTCGATCGGATGCGCGTTCGCCAACTCGTTCACCTTGGTCGGCGAGATGCGCGTATCGATCGGCCCCGCCATCAATGTCAGACTTGCCGGCTGGTCATTCTCCTTGTCCTGCGCCATCAAGGCGACGGCGGCCAGCGCCGGAACCGTCGGCTGGCAGACAGCGACCACATGGGTTTCCGGCCCCATGAATTTGATGAACTTGATAATGTGCTCGATATAATCATCGAGGTCAAAAGGTCCGGCAGACAGCGGAATGTCGCGGACATTCTTCCAGTCCGAAACATAGACGTCATAGTCTTTCAGTAGCGTTTTGATCGTGCCGCGCAGCAAGGTGGCGAAATGGCCGGACATCGGCGCCATCAGCAGAACCTTGGGCGCTGCTTCGGCGTTGGCGCGGTGAAACCGCACCAGCGAGCAGAAGTCCATGTCCAGTTCGAGTGTCTCGATCACCGGCACGGTTTCGCCGCGCACATCCACCGAGGTGATGGCAAAGTCGGGACGGGCATGGGTGAAGCCGGCCAGGTTGACGAGTTCGTAATAGGCGGCCATGCGCTTCAGCGGCGAGGCGGTGACATTGCTGCCCCAGGCCTGCAGGATCCGCTCAGCGTTTGCCGCCAGCATGCGAACCGGATCGGTCATATCGGCGTAGGACTGGTAGTATCGATACATATGCGGCACCCGGTTACGCGCCCTACGCTCGAAGCAAGCCATGTGCCATCGCCGAGCAACCGCAGAGCGATGGCATAACGATTGCATCGTTCTGATAGCCCGAAGTTTTTAGCAGGCGGACGTATGGCGCGCACAACCCTCACGCTCAGCAGTAAAAACTATTCGTCATGGTCGTTGCGCGGCTGGCTGATGGCCAAGCAATCCGGCGTTCCCTTCACTGAAATCATGGTCGCGCCGGATGATATCGACGCCAGGGCCGAGATTTTGCTGCTGTCGCCGTCGATCCTGGTGCCCTGCCTCAATTATGATGGCATCAAAATCTGGGACACCCTTGCGATTGGCGAGTTTTTAAACGAAATCGCGCCCAAGGCGGGGCTCCTGCCCAAGGATCGGGCGCAACGTGCTCATTGCAGGTCAATCTGCGGCGAAATGCATTCCGGCTTCGCCGCCATGCGGTCGGCCCTGCCGATGAATCTCAAGGCACATTTCCCCAACTTCAAGGTCTGGTCGAAAGCCCAGGCCGACATCGCCCGCATCCAGGCGATCTGGAACGAATGCCTCGCCGCCTATGGCGGACCGTTTTTGTTCGGCGAATTCTCCATGGCCGATGCCATGTATGCGCCGGTGGCAACCCGCTTCAGCACCTACGACGTGAAGATCGACGCCGTCTGCGCCGGCTATCGCGACCGCATCCTTGCCTATCCGGCGATGCTAGAATGGACAGAATCCGCACAGCTTGAGCCGGAGGAAATCGAGGAGCTCGAAGTTGAATTCTGAGGGAGTTGGATAGCTAGTTTCGTAGCGTGGCGAAAAAGGAGACAGCCATGTTGGACAAGCCCACCACGTCATTCTCGCATGTCAAACCCGGCGATACCGAGTTCAAGGGCTCGGGACTTCGCGACTTCTTCCTCTACCGCGATCTCGGCATCGCCGATGCCACCAACGGCAAGGTGATCGCCCATCTCGTCAAAGCCAACCTGCCGCCCGAAAAAGGCACCGGCTGGCATCAGCACGTCGCCGATTTCCAGATCGTGCTGATGACGAAGGGCTGGGCGAAATTCATGTACGAAGACAAGATCACGCTCGTCGAGGCCGGCGATTGCGTGCATCAGCGCCCGGGCATCGTGCATTACCTCTACGACTACTCGCCCGACATGGAATATCTCGAGATTGTCGGGCCGGCGAATTTCGAAACCGTCGATATCGAGAAAGGCCCGGCTGAGGTTCCCGCAC
>JAQGJO010000547.1 GCA_028290595.1 Hyphomicrobiales bacterium
GGCCACAAGATCACCGCCGGCGATTACTATTTGCGCGCGGGTGTCTATCACTACAACGCCGAACGCTTCATCCAGCCGGGCCCGGAAAAGAGGGCGCAGTGCGCACTCGCCTACAAGGTCTGGCACCAGGGCATCAAGCTGCGTCACCCGAATGTCGAATTCGTCGAAGTGCCCTACGAAGGAACCACCTTGCCGGCGCTGTTGATGAAGGCGCCGGGCGAAGGCCCGAAGCCGACCGTCGTCGTCGTCAACGGCATGGATAACGCCAAGGAGATGAGCATCTTCTTCTGCGGCCTCGAATTCGCCCGCCGTGGCTACAACACGCTCTGCTTGGACGGCCCCGGAATGGGCGAGATGCGCCGCATGCGCGACATGCCGAGCCGTTTCGATTACGAAGTGCCCGGCACCGCCGCGCTGGACTATCTGCTGACGCGCCCCGACGTCGACCCCAAGCGCGTCGCCATCATGGGCTACAGCTTCGGCGGCTACTACTCCTCGCGTATCGCCGCCTTCGAAAAGCGCTACGCCGCCTGCATCGCGCTGTCGGCGCTGCATTGGGATCTCGCCGCCTGGCAGCAGAAGATCAAGGACGCCAACAAGGACAAGCCGGGCTCGGTCGCGCAGTCGAACTTCCAGTGGCGCTGGGTGGCCGGCGCCGACGACGAAGACGGCGGCATCGAGATCGCCAAGAAGTTCTCGCTCAAGGACGTGGCCACGAACATCAGCTGCCCGTTCCTGGTGACGCACGCCGGCAACGACCGCGTCGTGCCGGTCGAGAACGCCCAGAAGCTCTATGACGCGGTCGGTTCCAAGAACAAGACCATCAAGATCTTCACCACCGAAGAAGGTGGTGCCGAGCACGCCCATGTCGACACCCGGCAGATCGGCATCGACTTCGCCGCCGACTGGCTCAGCGACAACATGAAGTAGCCAGACCAGTCCTGGATCATAAACGCCCGCCTCCCGGCGGGCGTTTTTTTGTGCCCGGGTCGGCGGAGGACCGCCGGGCCCTTCGACACCAAGCCAAAGGCCGCGCCGGCTTGACATCGGGCGCGGCATCGGGCGTTTAGCGCCCGAATGGGCGGGCTTGCAGCATGATCGAAACGATCCGTTTTTTTCTCTCGACGATCGTGCTCGAAGCGCACATCTGGCCTTTGAACGTGCCATGGCTGGCGTGGCAGAGCGTGTTCGCGTTCTACACGCTGAGCGGCTACCTGATGACCCGCGTTCTCAACGAACGGTACGGCTTCAGCTGGCGCGGCACCGCGGCCTTTGCAGCGAACCGCATTTTGCGTTTGTGGCCGGCCTATCTCGTGGTCGCCGTGCTGAGTTACGTTACGTTACGGTTGCACCTGATGTCTCCGACCTACGGTCTGTTGCGGCTTCCCGCCACTGCCATCGAGACGATCACCAACATTACCGTGCTGGGTCAGGTGACGTTCGACTACCAGTTCATGGCGCATCTCTCGGTGCTGGTGCCGAACGGCTGGTCGCTGTCGATCGAGCTGTTCTGCTATCTCCTGCTGGCGCTCTATTTCGCGGTGACGCCGGCGCGTCTGTGGTGGCTCGCCGGCATCGGCGCCGTCGCCCTGACACTCTCGACCGTTTACTGCGTGAATAGCCCGGGCGATTACGGACCCTACTGCTTCCAGAACCGCTATGGCGTGTTGCAGGCCGGATTCATTCCGTTTGCCTTGGGCGGATTGGTGTTCTTTCACGGTGCGCGGCTCAAACCCGCGGTCGACAAGTGGGCGCCGACGATCGCGGCCGCGGTGCTCGCATCGTTATTCGTGATCTATCGGGTGCCGGCGATGCAGTTCACCATCGCGCCATTCGTCGGCGCCTTCGGGATGGCGGCGCTGCTGATCTATTCATTTGGGCGCGACTTCCATAATCCGGTCACCGAATTCCTCGGGCGCGCTTCATTCCATCTCTTCATTTCGCATTGGGTTCTTGCCGCGATCCTGATCAAACTCACCGGAATGCGGTCCGGAAGCCTCACGCTGATGCTGTGTACGCTTGCCTTGGCTTTGCTGCTGAGTTGCGCGCTCGTACCGATGGAGCATCGCATCGAACGCTTGCGCCGGCATATCGCAAGCCGCGCAAAAAGCCGTCAGATATGATCGCTAAAACGGGCCAAAAGCCGGCGCGCCTTGCTGAACTGCTCTTCCCGCACGCGGTCCCAGTCATGCTGGCCGCTGGCGGCCTGGATGCGGTGCTGCCATCGCTCGGGCAGTAGTTCGCCGAGGATAATCGCACACCAGCGCACCGCGTATAGAGGCAACAACGCGTCGATGCGACGCTCCACGCTCGTATCGAAATGTGCGACCAGACGGGCGACATAAATAGCCCGCTGCGCGTCTGTCAGCTGCATCCCGGGGTGCAGCACGAAATTGGCGATGCTCGTGACCGGATCGTCCCATCCGAAATATTCGAAATCGACGAACGCCAGTCGGCCGTCGGCAAGGCGCAGCGCATTATGCGCGCCGAAATCCGACGCGATCAGCGTCATGCGTTCCTGCGGCAGTTCGGCGTCGAAATCCTCGCCCAGTTTGGCATAGCCGGCGCGGGCCTTTTGTTCGAACGCGGCGAAAGCGGGCAACAGGTCGTTTTCGAAGAACGCGG
>JAQGJO010000549.1 GCA_028290595.1 Hyphomicrobiales bacterium
TCGTGCATGGTTCGGCGCGTCTGCGCGTCGAGCGCGCCAAACGGTTCGTCCATCAACAGGACCATGGGTTCCAGCGACAGCGTGCGTGCGATGGCGACGCGCTGCTTCATGCCGCCGGACAGTTGCGCCGGAAATTTGCTGGCATGATTGCGCAGGCCGACTTCACCCAGCGCATCAAGGGCCTTCTGCTGCAGATCTGACTTTGAGAGGCCAAAGCGCTTCAATGCGAATTTGACATTGCCGAGGGCCGTGAACCAGGGAAACAGTGCGTATTGCTGGAAGATGACGCCGACCCTTGGGTTGGGCCCCTCGACTTCCATGCCATCGATGCGAATGCTGCCACCGCTGGCGCGGACAAAGCCGGCGATTGCGTTGAGCAGGGTTGATTTTCCGCAGCCGGAGGGGCCTATCAACGCCGTGAATGTCGTCGGTGGCAGGTCGATGGTTGTCGGCAGGAGTGCGGGAACGCTGCGTCCGCCCCGGCCCGGAAAGGCGATGGAGACGCCGTCAACTTCGACGCGACCTGAGTGCCCGCGACCTGTGTGCCCGCGACCTGTGTGCCCGCTTGTCATGCGTCCTTTCGAGATCGCCGGAATGCGATCCAATCGAAAGAATAGTGGCCGGGGACGCGCAGGCCGTCTGTCGATTAATTGCCGAGCGTTGCCGATTCCACATCCGACATATAGATGCGCCGGCCGATAATCTGGATCAGGCCCTGCTTTTGCAGGCGGCTCAGGGTCATCGTGACCCATTGGCGCGTGGCGCCGACCATGTTCGCCAGGTCCTCGTGGCTGAAATAGCGGCCGATGACCTTGCGGTCGCCCTCCCTGATTCCGTAGAGCTGCATGAGATTCTGCAGGAGTTGCACCAGCCGCTCCTCGACGGATTGGGTGGCGAGGAGTTGCAATAGTTCCGAATAGCAGCGGCCTTTGTGAACCAGACCTTCGACGAGGCAGATCGCCAGGGCCGGCATTTCATTCATCAGCCGCCGGAGATGGTCGCCTTCCAGCCGAAGCGTTTCGGTTGGTCCGCTGGCGACGCCAGACCAGATGTGTGGGCTGCCGCCGAACAGTTCCGGCCCGCCGACGAAATGGCCCGGGGTCCAGTAGGCGAGGGTGATCTCGCGGCCCGAAACGCCGGTGTAGAACGTGCGAACCGAGCCTTTCTCGATCAGGAAGATGCCGTTGTGAATATCGCCCTGGCGGAAGACGGAGCTGCCGTTGGCGTGCAGGGTTCGCCGGCCGAGATGCCGGACACGCTGCTGTTCTTCGGCTGTCAGACTGCCGAGAAGATCGAATCTGGCGGCGGCATTGTCCGGGTCTTCCGTCAGCAGCAATGCGGGTTCGCGGGCCATCAACGCGGTTCCTAAGTCAAGCCTGCTGCCAATGCACGACGCGCCGGCCGAGCGTGCCGAATGCGAGATCGATAATTGCGCCCAGAACGCCAAGTTCGATCAGCAGAGCAAACATGGCGTCGGTGCGAAAATACTGTCGTGCTTCCTGCAATCGATAGCCGATGCCCGACGATGCCCCGGTCAATTCGGCGGCCACCAGGCTGAGGAAGGCCAGGGCGACGCCAAGCCGGATGCCTGAAACGATGTGGGGTGCCGCGGCTGGAATGATCACGCAGAGGAATTCGCGCGGCTTGGAGACGCCCAAGGACTGCGAGGCGCGCAGATAAATATCCGGCACATATTCCATGCCGAAATGGGTGTTGAACCAGACCGCCAGGAAGACGGTGTAGGAGATGACAAAATATTTCGATCCCTCGCCAATGCCGAACCAGACGATGGCGACGGGAACCAGGGCGATGGCAGGGACCGGGCGCAGGATGGTCAGAAACGGATTGAGCAGGGCCCTGAAGAGTTTTGTGCGGCCTGTCAGCAGCCCGACGAAGACGCCTGATACAGCGCCAATGCCAAATCCCACGGCTGCGCGGCTGACGGAGGCAGCGAGATCTGACATCAAGGTGCCAGAGTCCCATAGATCGATCGCCGCTGCGAGAACGCTCGCCGGGCTTGGAAACAGGGCTTCGGGAAACAGCTTGAGCGCGCAAACCACCGTCCAGATTGCCAGGACCAGCAGTAGTGAGGAGGCGACTTTGCCGGCAGCCGCAAGCCTCTCCATGAGATCGCTGACGCGTGGATGCAGGTTGGATTTCAGGAACAGGAAAGCCATGGATCACCTCGGAGACGGGGAATTAGTAGGCAAAAGACATGCCATATAATGCGTCAGCGGGCCGTCAATGCTTATGGTTGCGAGAACAAAGAATCAATCGTTCCAGCTGATTGCAGGTGCTTCCCGGCGCGTCTCGGTCGGCGCGAAATCATATTGTCGGCAGAACAGTATTATCGAGCAAATGCTGCAGATTCACTATAAGCTCGGCTTCTCGCTATAGAAACGGCGGGAGGGAGGGCCTTCAAATGGCTGAGCTATCCGATTTCGACAAGAAGGTTTTGTTTGGCGATGACTACAAAGAAGTCGAGCGGCTCGCTGAACTCGCCAACAACAAGACGGCCCAGCAGCGGCTTGCCGAGTCGCTGCGCGGCAACTACGAGCAGGTCCGCAATTATGCCCTGGTCATTGCGGGGATAGCCACGATTATCGTCGTGACAAATTATCTGCAGGTCTCAGGGCCGTATCAATCCTTTCTCGGCATTGCCACGGCGATCACTGTTGCTGGCGGCGTGATCTGTGCCTCTTTTGCCCAGATGCGGATGCTCAAACACAGCTGACAGTCTGAAACAGAGTTGCTGCAACGCTCCTTTGATCGGACGGCGCAACTGCGTTTGCTTCATGGCTACATTTCGGTAGGCAAAATGCCGAGGCGATAGACCGCCTCGGCATACTATTTGATAACCCGTGCCTTAATAACCCATGTCTTAATAACCCATGCCCTGACCTGGCATTCCGCCGGCGGAATCCCCCTGAGAGATTTCGGCCACCATGGCACCCGTGGTGATGAGCAATCCCGCGATGGATCCAGCATCCTGCAAGGCGGTGCGTACAACTTTGACCGGATCGATGATCCCCGCCTCGATCATGTTCACGTAGGTTTCGGTCTGCGCATCGAATCCGTTACTGGCGTTATTGGATGACAGAAGTTTGCCGACAACGATCGACGCGTCGACGCCGGCATTTTCGACGATCTGGCGAAGCGGTGCTTCCAGGGCTTTGAGAACCACGCTTATGCCGGCCTGAACGTCCGCATTCTCGTCTTTCAGCTTTGCAAGACTGGCTTTGGCGCGCAAAAGCGCGACGCCGCCTCCGGCGACAATGCCTTCCTGGACAGCGGCGCGCGTGGCATTGAGAGCGTCGTCGATCCGGTCTTTCTTTTCCTTGACCTCGATCTCAGTCTGGCCGCCGACGCGAATGACCGCCACGCCGCCGGCGAGTTTCGCCAGTCGTTCCTGCAGCTTTTCCTTGTCGTAGTCGGACGTCGTCTCTTCGATCTGCACCTTGATCTGTTCGATCCGCGCAGTGACGTCTTTCTTCTTGCCGGCGCCGTCGATGATCGTCGTGGTTTCCTTGTCGATCATGACCCGCTTGGCGCGGCCAAGCATGTCGAGCGTCACGTTCTCAAGCTTGATGCCGAGATCTTCGGATATCAGCTGGCCGCCGGTGAGCAGTGCGATGTCTTCAAGCATGGCCTTGCGGCGATCGCCGAAGCCTGGCGCCTTGACGGCTGCGACCTTCAGGCCGCCACGCAATCTGTTGACCACGAGCGTGGCGATCGCCTCGCTCTCAACATCCTCTGAGATGATGAGGAGCGCCTTGCCTGATTGCACGACCGCCTCAAGGATGGGGAGGAGCGGCTGAAGGCTTGAGAGCTTCTTTTCGTGGATGAGCAGGTAGGGCTCCTCGAGTTCCACGCTCATCTTCTGGACGTTGGTGATGAAATAGGGCGAGAGATAGCCGCGATCGAACTGCATGCCTTCGACCACGTCGAGCTCGGTCTCGGCGCTCTTGGCTTCCTCGACGGTGATGACGCCCTGTGGCCCCACCTTTTTCATGGCCTTCGCGATCATGTCGCCGATCGAGCGATCGCCATTGGCGGCGATCGTGCCGACCTGGGCGATTTCCTCCGAAGTCTCCACCTTCTTGGAGCGCTTTTCGATGTCCTTGATGGCGACCAGGACCGCGGTGTCCATGCCGCGCTTCACATCCATCGGGTTCATGCCGGCGGCGACCAGTTTTGTGCCTTCGCGGATCATCGAGGCGGCAAGGACCGTCGCGGTTGTGGTGCCGTCTCCGGCAATGTCATTGGTTTTGCTGGCGACTTCGCGCACCATTTGTGCGCCCATATTCTCGAATCTATCCGAGAGTTCGATTTCCTTCGCCAC
>JAQGJO010000568.1 GCA_028290595.1 Hyphomicrobiales bacterium
GCCAAGAGCAATCTCCACACCGAGCTGTCGGTCGAGCAGCTTGCCAAAGTGGCGCATCTCAGCCCGCGGCAGTTCAGCCGCGCATTTCACTCCGAGACCGGCCAATCGCCGGCCAAAGCCATCGAGAATCTGAGAGTCGAGAGCGCGCGCCTGATGATGGAGCAAAGCCGGCATCCTATCGATGTGGTGGCGCAGCAGACTGGCTTTGCCGACCGCGACCGCATGCGCCGCGCCTTCCTGCGCGCCTTCGGCCAGCCGCCGCAGGTGATCAGGCGGAACGCGCGCGCCGACGCCTAACGCAGCTATTTCGGCCTTCGGCTCTGGGCCTTGCGCATGAGGTCCAGTAGATAAGTCGCTGCCGGGGTCAGCGGCAGGTCGGTGCGTTTGATCAGCACCATCGGCGGCGCGGCGAGTTCCTCTTTCACATTGATCATGCTCAGAATGCCTTTGGTCAGGGCGAATTCCGTCCATTGGTTTGGCACCATGGCCAGCAGATCGCTGTTGGCGATGCAGGTCATCAGAGTCAACGCAGACTGGATGCGGACAGCGAGTTTCGGCGGCGGCAGGTGATGGTGCGCGAAGATGATGCCGATTTCGTCTTCAGCTTCGGCCGTGATCGATGTCGTTATCCAGTCGGCGTGGTGGATATCCTTCAATGAGGTCTTGGCGGCGAGCGGATGACCGGCGCGGCACAGCACGGTCCGGCGGCCTTCAAACAGCAGTTCTTTCGTCAGTTCGGGTATGACGTCGCGGCCCGAATCCGGGCCGATATAGAAATCGACGGAGGCATCCCGCAGGCCAAGTTCGAGGGTCGGATAGAATCCCTCGATGATATGCAGCCGCACGTCCGGGTAGCGGGCGCGGAACGGCCGCAAGGTCGAAGGCAACAGCGCCAGATGCGCGGCGATCGAAAGCCCAACGGTGACATTGCCGGTGGCCGCGCCGCGAAGCTGGTCGACCTCCTCGCGTGTGCGGCGGATTTCCTGCAGGACCAAGGTGGCCCGGCGCACGAAGGCCTCGCCCAGCGGCGTCGCCACGACACCGCGGGAGCGGCGCTCGAACAGCGGTGCCTTGAGTTCGTGTTCGAGCTCCGCCAGGCTGCGGGTCAGGGCCGGCTGCGCCACGCCCAGATGCCGCGCCGCGGCGCGGATGCTGCCGCGCTCGGCGATGGCGACGACTTCGCTGAAATGATGCAGCTTCATCCAAATCCTCGATAACAATCCTGTTTTCACAGGATGATACCGAATTGGCATCATTGGAAGGAATTTTTCATCTTCCCGGGCATCACCGACCTCGATAGGGCTGGTTTGAGGGAAAGTGCTGCCCGCGGGCGGCACGAAAGATATGCGCGGAAACCATGCGAGGGAGGAAACCATGAGCATCATCAAGCCGGCGCTGCATCACGTCACCATGCGGACGAGCCGTCTCGACGAAATGATCGCCTGGTACGGAATCGTGGTCGGGGCCAAGGTGACGTACCGCGACCAATATGCGGCGTGGACGACGAACGACGAAGCCAACCATCGTGTCGCCTTTCTGGCCGTGCCGGGTCTAAGCGACGATCCGGACAAGATCAGCCACAACGGCCTGCATCACAGCGCCTTCGAATACGCCAGCTTCGCCGATCTCATGGAGTCCTATAAGCGGCTCGCGGATGAGGGTGTCCCGCCGGCGTTCTGTCTCGATCATGGATTGACGATTTCGATCTATTATAAAGATCCGGAAGGCAATTTCGTCGAACTGCAGAGCGATTGCTTCGGCGACTGGGCAAAATCGAGCGAATGGATGCGCACGTCGGCCGATTTTGCCGCCAATCCGATCGGCACGTTCTTCAATCCGCAGACGGTCTATGCCGCGCATAAATCCGGCGTCGGGTTTGATACGCTGCACAAGGATATGCGCGGCGGCAAATATCTGCCCGATCCGATCCCCAACATCGGATTGCCAGGCTGATGATGCCCGCGCTGGCCGATGCAAGTGGCAGAACGCCACCAGAAGCCCTCATCCTGAGGAGCAACGCTTGCGTTGCGTCTCGAAGGACGGGGGCGTGTGAGACGATCGTAAAGTGGCGTTGTTTCATAGCGTGATGTCGAAGGGTTGCGGCGTAACGCCCCCGTCCTTCGAGACGGCGCTGCGCGCCTCCTCAGGATGAGGGCTCCTGTTGGTTTGGTGGTTCTCGAGGAAGGTGGGAAAGCCTTGAATTCCCAGGAAAGCGAAATTGACGTCCTGATCTCTGGCGCCGGGCCGGTGGGCCTGGCGGCGGCTATTGAACTTGGGCAACGCAACATCCGCTGCCTCGTCAACGAGCGCAACGACAGGGTCGGCTATAGTCCGCGCGCCAAGACGACCAATGTCAGGACGCGCGAACACCTGCGGCGCTGGGGTATTGCCGATGCGCTGCGCGACGCCTCGCCGATGTCGCGCGATCATCCAGCCGATGTGGTGTTCGCAACACGTATGAATGGGCCGGAACTGGCGCGTTTCAAGAACGCCATGAATGCCGAGCCCGCGCGCAACAATCTCTATTCGGAATCGGCCCAATGGGTGCCGCAGTATGTGCTGGAAGAGGTGCTGCGCAAACATGCGTCGTCGCTTCCGAGCGTGAGCATCCGCTTCAACAGCGAACTGGTGTCGTTTGAGGAATCCGGAGACTGCGTCGTCTCGCAGGTCCGAGGCCTCGCCAACAGCGAAACGCGATCAATCAGGAGCGCCTATCTCATCGGCGCCGATGGTGCGCGCAGCTTGGTGCGCGAGCGCATCGGTGCGGTCATGCAGGGGGAGGGCGCGTTCTCACGCAACTACAGCATCATCTTCCGGGCGCCGGATCTTGCTGCCCGTACTCGTCATGGCCGGGCGATGATGTACTGGATGGTGAACGAGGAGATGCCGTCGCTGCTTGGCCCGATGGAGGACAACGGGCTGTGGTTCTTCATGGCGACGAAGCTTCCAGACGGCATGGACCCGGCGCATATCGATCCGGTGGCGCTCGTCCGCCAGGGCACCGGCCTGCGCGATCTTGCCATCGACATCGTCGGAACCGATCTGTGGGTGGCGCATCGGCTGGTCGCCGATCGCTACGGCACGCAGCGCGTGTTTCTGGCCGGCGACGCCTGCCATCTGCATCCGCCGTTCGGCGGCTTCGGCATGAACATGGGCATCGGCGACGCCGTCGATCTCGGCTGGAAGATGGCGGCGGTGCTGCAGGGCTGGGGCGGGCCAAACCTGTTCGCCTCATATCAGCAGGAGCGGCGCAAGGTGCACGAGCGCACGATCGAAGAAGCGGTGATCAACTACGGCGCTGTCGGCAATCAACTGGTGCGGCCGGGGCTGGAAGATCCCGGACCGATCGGTGAAGCGACGCGGCGCGAGGTCGGTGACATCATCGAAGCCACGAAAATCCGCGAGTTCAAGACGCTCGGCATCGTGCTGGGGTCACGCTACGAAGCCTCGCCGATCATCATCGACGACGGCAGCGCGCCGCCGCTTGAGCACTTCATGCTTTATACGCCTTCCGCCCATCCCGGCTGTCTTGCACCGCATCTCTGGCTGGCCGACGGGTCTTCGCTTTACGATCATTTCGGTCTTGGCTTCACCTTGCTCGTGACGCAGGGCGATGGCTCGGACGCCAGAGAGATCGTTGAAGCTGCTGCAAGGCGAGGCTTGCCGCTCAAAGTGCTAACGCCGGGCGATACGCGTTTGCGCGATCGCTACGAAGCATGTTTCGCGCTTATCCGCCCGGACCAGCACGTGGCATGGCGCGGCGATAGATTGCCGGATGATGCCGATAGCCTGCTTGCCCATGTCACTGGCGGTGGAAGTGCCTGAGCGCAGCGTTGCGCCTGCGTGTAGCTGGCGGTAGCGTTCTGCAGGTGTCATTCCCGCCAAGCGAAGCGCAGAGCGGGAATCCAGGCGCAACGTGACGACCCTATGTAGCGGCCCTTAACTTCTGGATCCCCGCTCACCCGCTGCGCGGGCGTCGGGGATGACAGGGTGCTGCTTCCGGTCAGACAAAGGAACGGAAATGTCTTCGATGAAAGCCGCAGTGATGCACGCGCCGGGCGGGCCGGAGGTTTTCAAGATCGAAAGCCGTCCGATCCCCGTGCCGCAGAGCGGACAGGTCTTGATCCGCGTCAAGGCGTTCGGATTGAATCGATCCGAGCTCTATACCCGTCAGGGACATTCGCCGGGCGTCGAATTTCCGCGCATCCTGGGGATCGAAGCCGTTGGCGTCGTCGAGGCTGCGCCGGGGAACGAATTCCGCAAAGGCGAGATCGTCGCGACCGCGATGGGCGGCATGGGACGGCAGTTTGATGGCGGCTATGCGGAATATACCTGCGTGCCGGCGACGCAGGTCCAGGCAATCAGCACGGCGCTGCCATGGGAAACGCTCGGCGCGCTGCCGGAGATGATGCAGACGGCCTGGGGTTCGCTGGACAAATCGCTGCGTCTCAAAAAGGGCGAGCATCTGCTCATTCGCGGCGGCACGACGTCGGTCGGTCTGGCAGCGGCGGCGCTCGCCAAGGGACATGGCGCCGTGGTTGCGGCAACGACGCGCAAGCGGGACCGTGAAGCGCTGTTGCGTCAGAGCGGCGCCGATGAAGTGTTCATCGATGACGGAGCACTTGCGGAGCAGATCAAACGGACGCGCCCGCAGGGCTTCGACAAAGTGCTGGAATTGATCGGCGCGACGACCTTGGCGGATTCGCTGCGTTGCACGAAACAGGGCGGCATTGTCTGCATGACCGGCATAGCCGGCAATCAATGGTCGTTCAGCGATTTTGCGCCGATGGAGGTGATCCCGTCCGCGGTCTGCCTGACGATTTACAGCGGCCGTGCCGACGACTTCATGCGCACGCCGCTGCAGTCAATCGTCGACCAGATCGCCGTGGGCAGTTTGCATGTCCAGATCGGAAAAGTCTTCCGCCTCGACGAGATTGTCGAGGCGCATCATTGCATGGAAGACAGCCAGGCCGGCGGCAAGATCGTGGTGCTTACCTGAAGGGGAACGATTGTCATTCCCGACGGCCGCAGGCGCGAGCGGGAAACCAGAAGTTAAGAGCCGCGACATTGAGCCGTCACGTTGCCCCTGGATTCCCGCTCTGCGCTTCGCTTGGCGGGAATGACATCAAGGTTGAAGCCAACAAGCAAGCGTCGGTTGATCGGCGTGATTTACTTGGCCAGAAAATCGAGGACGAGCTTCGTCGTGGCGTCGGGATTTTCCTCCATCACCCAATGGCCGGAGGCCGGCACGATGCCGCCGGTTACATTGCTGGCGACGACATTGAGTTCGGCGGCCATGCCGGCACCGTAGGATTTCTCGCCGCCGAGCGCGTAAACGGGCATGGTCAGTTTGCCCTGCTTGGCGAGCAGAGCCTGATTGTCTTCGCTGTCCTGCGGGAAGGCCTTGAACTGCTCGAAGGAGTTATGGATCGCGTGCGGCCGCGCATAGAGTGCTGCGTAA
>JAQGJO010000001.1 GCA_028290595.1 Hyphomicrobiales bacterium
GGCCGGCGGCGCCAGCGAGATCGTCAGCGCGCTCGCCCTGCACAACGAGATCTTGCGCACACGGCCCGATCTGCTGGCGCCGCTCTATCGCGGATTTCCCTATGCGTCGTCGGAGGCGGCCAACAGCGACCGGCCGTTGACCATGGGCGCGGTGCCGGTGTTCAGCTATGTCGGCGGCCAGCTCAGCGCGCGCTATGTGCGCAGCCAGATGGAACGCGCCGCGCGCAAGCTCGGCACGCCCATGCCGGACGACCTGATCGAGGCGCTCGACTATTTCGACAGCCTGTCGTCGCGCGAGGATATGGCCGTGCGCTTCCTGCTCGAGCCGGGCGAGATGTATCTGGTGAACAACTTCACCACCCTGCACGCGCGCGCCAGCTTCATCGACGGCCCGCGCCGCAAGCGCCAACTGCTGCGCATGTGGCTGGAAGTGCCGGGCGGCCGGCGCGTGATGCCGGAATATACCTGGCAGGCCAATTCCTATAAGCGCATCGGCGCCTTGCGCGCTTCGTAATGGAGATGACGGACATGCGGGCTCTTGCAACCGATTTCAATCGTGCCATGCAGATGCACGGTGCCGGTCGATTGATGGAAGCCCAGGCGCTTTAAGGCGACACCCTCGCGCGCCCGGCCATGCCGGCACGCTCGATGCCGTTATGGTCTTGGACGCGACTCGATACCGAGCGGACTTAGTGCTGACCCATCTGCTCGATACGCAATTGGCGGGCGCGGGTTAAGATCGTGTTTTCGAGATCGGTTGATGCGTGCGTGTCCGCCGGAATGTCCGTCCAGCCGGTGGCGTCGCGGCGCTGTTCGAACAAGGTCACGCGAATGCCGTCCGCGCGCAATTCCCGGTCGAGAATATAGGCCGTCACCTTAAAACGGCGTTCGGGCGCTTCGGCGACCACGTACCAGTCAGTGATGATGACGCCGCCGAAGGAATCGGCGGAAGCGAGCGGCATGAAGGAAAACGTATCCAACGAAGCCCGCCATAGGAACGCGTTGACAGACATGTCATTCGCCGCTGTATCGGCACCCTTCTTGCCGAAGAGGACCAGACCGTCCCTGCCGAAAATACCGCCACTCCCTTTGTTGCCTTCGGCAACGATTTTCTCTTTCCGGCTTGTCGGATAAGTCGCGCTGTCGACCGGCGGGGTCGACCCGCACGCGGCTAGACCGACGGCACAAACGAGAAGCGCCGCACGCGGCGTTGCCGCAAGCATGGACTGGCGAATTTTCACGATGAAATGCGTTTTCATGCTGCTCCTATGCCATGGCGGCTCGAACAGCGTCACGTAAATCATGGAACCTTACAGCGATGTAAACCGAGTGACATCGCTATGTGAAAGGCAACTCCTAAGATTGCGACGTTCAACAAATGGAGCTTTCCATGAAAATTCTATATGCGGCGCTCGCCCTTTGCGTGGTCGGCGCCCTCGCGGCGACTCCGATTCTGACGAAGAGCTTTTCTTCAACGCAAGACGGCGACCTCGGCGATCTTTCCTCGATGAAGTCCATTGTCATCGAAACGCAAGACATGGTCGGCAAAGGTAATCTTGTCGCCGCCAAATCACGGATCACCGATTTTGAGACCGCCTGGGACAATGCCGAGAGCGATTTGCGCAAACGCAGCCAGAGAAAGTGGAATGCGGTCGATGAAGCTGCCGATAGGGCGCTCGACGCGATCCGCTCCAATGCCGCGCCGGAATCCGTACGGACGGCCTTGATCGCGCTCGTCGCGCAACTCGACAATCCCGGTTCCGCTGCGGTCGGCGGCGCCAAGCCCGCCAAGTCCAGTCGGCCCGTCCCCTGTGAAGAGCTGTTGCAGCGTGTGCGCGATAGCAAGCCGAAAACGCCGCTGGACGCGACGGGCCAGGCCAAACTCGCAGATCTGCAGAGCAAGGGCGTCGAGCGCTGCAACGCCGACGACGATGCCCGCGCCGACGCCTTCTTCAATGAAGCTTTGAAGCTGATGGGACAATGATGGAAGCTTTTGCCGAGATGGCCTCGCACCCGCCGGGCGGCTCCACCATGGACGTCCCGCATAACCGTGTGCCTCGCGTCACAGTCGATTTCTGGTTGATCAAGCTCATGGCTGTCACCGTCGGCGAGACCGCCGCCGACTTCCTCGCCGTGAATATGGGCATCGGTTTGCAAGCGACCACCCTGTTGATGTCCCTCGTCCTTGCCGTCGCCATATGGCTGCAATTCAAGCAGAAGCGCTTCGTTCCTTGGACTTATTGGCTGGCGGTCGTCCTCGTCAGCATTGTCGGCACGTTGGTGACGGACAATCTCGTCGACACGTTCGGCGTCCCCCTTGAAGTGACGACCATCTGGTGCACGATCCTGCTGGGTGCCACGTTCATGTTCTGGTTCATGAGCGAAAAGACCCTGTCGATCCATACGATCTTCACGCGCAAGCGCGAGATTTTCTACTGGCTGGCGATTCTCTTCACCTTCGCGCTTGGCACGGCGGTCGGCGATTATGTGGCCGAGGCGCTAGGCGTGGGCTATCTTGTGACCGGCCTATTGTTCGGCGCAGTCATCGCCGTCATCGCCTTTGTCTATTTTTTCCTGCATGCCTCCGCCACATTGACGTTTTGGCTCGCCTATATCCTGACCCGGCCGCTGGGCGCCTCGTTCGGCGATCTGATGTCCCAGCCGCCGGAATATGGCGGCCTCGGGCTCGGGACCGTGGTGACCAGCTTCATTTTTCTCGCCGTCATCGCCGGCCTCGTCGGCTACGCGACCCTGAGGAATCGAACAGGATCCAAAGCATTAAGCTGATAGTTCATCTCGCTATCTACGCTTTGCCTTACAGGCCATTTGACGGGCCGACCGTCGTGGCGGAGAATTCGCGTCATGCGCATCCTGCTCGTCGAAGATGACTCTCGAACGGCCGACTATGTCAGCCGCGGCCTTGTGGAAGCCGGGCACTTGGCCGATGTTCTTTCCAACGGCCGGGACGGCCTCGTGCACGGTATGAACGAACGATTCGACGTCATCGTCGTCGATCGCATGCTACCCGAACTGGATGGCCTGTCTCTGGTGAAGGCCTTGCGCGCATCTGGAAACACCACGCCCGTGCTGTTCCTCACGGCCGTCGGCGGCATCGACGACCGCGTGGACGGTTTTGAAGCCGGCGGCGACGACTATCTCGTCAAGCCTTTCGCTTTCTCGGAATTGCTCGCCCGGTTAAACGCCTTGGCGCGGCGCCCGCCCGCACAGGCCGAAAAGACGAAACTGCGCGTCGCCGACCTCGAACTGGACTTGGTGCGCCACACCTGCCGCCGCGGATCGGTCAACATCGACCTCTTGCCACGAGAATTTGCGCTATTGAGCTATCTGCTGCAAAACGAAGGGCGCGTCGTCACCCGCACCATGCTGCTCGAGCGCGTATGGGACTTCCACTTCGACCCCCAGACAAGCGTCGTCGAAACGCACATCAGCCGACTCCGTGCGAAGATCGACAAACCGTTCGACAAACCGCTGCTCCACACCATTCGCAATACCGGCTACAGCCTGCATGCTTAAAGCCCTTTGGCGACGCACGCCGTTCCGCATCATGACGATGCTCGTGGCGGCCTTTCTCGTCTTCCTGCTGCTGACGGGTTTCACCGCGGTCCAGTTGATCCGCACGGAGCTCGACGCGCGCATGGAACAGCAGCTGGTGCAGTCCTTTTCTGTCATCGCGCAATCCTTCGGGGAAAACGACCTGGCGGATCTCATCGATTCCGTCGAAAGCAACGCCACGGCAAATCCTCGCCTGGAGCGTGTGTTTCTACTGCGCAGCCAAGACAAGGCCATCCTGGCCGGAAACGTGACGACAGCGCCGGACGACGAGGAATGGTCGGTCGCGGCCGCCAGCGCATTGGGCATTCCGCGCAACCGGAATCTCTATCGTCTTTATTCCGGCCCGGTCGGCCCCTACACGCTCCTCGTCGGCGCAAGCTTCGCAGAGAACGAAGAAATCGGCAGCATCGCACTGAGGAGCTTGGGATTGACCGGCGCCTTGTTCATGATTCTCGTTGTCGCGGCCGGAATCGTCTTGGCGAACCGCGGTCAGCGGCGGCTCGACGGTATCGTCTATACGATGACCCGGATCGGGCATGGTGAATTGTCGGCGCGCATCCCGTTGAGCGACACGCATGATGATGTCGATGACCTGTCGCGGCAAATCAATCAAGCGCTCGATCGCCTGGCGGGGCTGGTGGAAGGCATGCGCCAGGTGAGTGTGGACATTGCTCACGATCTCAAAACGCCGTTGAACCGGCTGTCCTTCACCGTACAGAACGCCATCGACCGCCAAGAGCATGGCCAGCCGCAGATGACGCTCCTGCTCCAGGCGCAGGCGGAAATTCGCCAGATCAACACGACGTTCGACGCGCTGCTGCGCATCACTCAAATCGAGTCCGGCGCGCGGCGGGACCGGTTCAAGCAGATCGCGATCGGGCAGATTCTCGAAACGCTCGTTGACGCCTATATCGACGTTGTCGAGGAGAACGGCCATGTCCTCTTACTGAACTACGCGGCCAATTTGCACGAGACGTTCGGCGACAAGGATCTTCTCACCCAGCTCTTCGCCAACCTCATCGAAAATGCGATACGCCATTGTCCGCAGGGTACGACGATCGCGATCGACGCGCATGTCGAGGGGCAACGCCTGGTCGTTACCGTCTCCGACAACGGGTTCGGCATACCGCTCCCCGAGCACGAGAAAGTTTTTCAACGCCTGTATCGACTGGACAAAAGCCGCTCGACCCCCGGCAACGGCCTCGGCTTGAGTTTGGTCAAGGCCATCGCCGATTTGCACTACGCCGCAATGACCGTCGCCGACAACGAGCCGGGCGTGCGCTTCAGCATCAGCTTTCCGCTGTCGGCGCGTTTGTCGTAAGGCCGAGGCGCCTGGCAGATGCTAGGGCGCATAAACGAGAAACACTCCGACGCTGAATTGGTCCTGTGCGCCATTGCGCTCGATGAACGGTGACCCGGTGGCGTCGCCAAGCAACCGGTCGTACTCCATGAAACCACGGACGGAAAAGCGGCCACCCAGAGGAAACATCGCATTGAGCTGCAGGCCGGCAAGATCGAAACCGGCGGAGGGAGAATAGGCGGAACGTCCGGAAGCGGCCGCCTGCGCAGCATCGACGCCATAGTAAGTCTGCATGTAGGTCCGGCCGGCATATCGAATGAACGGGCCGATTTCGAGGCCGCCCGAGCCCAATGGGATGCCAACGGACGCGCGTCCTTCCACCAGAAAGCCCGAATTCTCCCCTGTGGCATCCTGCAACGCCAGAATCTCCGCGCTATAGAGACCGTTGTCGAACCCGATAAAGCCGCCCATTTCCAGGCTATCGTCGATGCTGCCCAATCCATGCAATGCCTCCGCCGCATCGTTGGACGAGCGTCCATAGCGATAGCGCGCCGCCGGGCCGATGGAGAAGTCGCCAGCATGCACGGCATTGACGCGGATGCCGTCGAGGACGTCGAAATCGACCACGTCCTTGTAGCTGCCATTGAGATAGGGCGCGACGGAGATTTTCTGCCCCTCCGCACCAGTAAATGCCGGCGCCATGATGAGGCCCACGCCCACCGCAAGATCCAACCCCGGTACGTTCAGCGCATTCGGCTCTTCGGCGCGCGCGACGCCCGGCAAGACAAATGCGACGGACAAAGATGCGGTCACAATCAGCAGCGCGCGGCAGATAGCTTTGGCCATCTTCATCCGCCTCAATCGACCGTTTTGACGATTTTGATGCCGAGCTTCTTGATGCGATGCCAAAAACTCCGCTCCGAAATACCAAGCCTTTCGGCGGCCCTGATCTGGATGTTTCCGCTCTCGCGCAACGCCGCCGTGATGAGCTCACGCTCGATGCGCGCCAATTCCGCATCCAGATCCATCGGGTAATTGGTCGAAACAGCCTGTGGACTGGCGTCAAAGATGTAGGGCGGCAAATCGGCGACGTCGATCGACGATCCGCCGGCGACGATGACCGCCCGCTCGATGCAATTCTGCAGTTCGCGGATATTGCCTGGCCAGCCATAGGACGCCATGGCCGAGATCGCCGCCGGCGAGAAACCGGAGATCTTCTTTGCCATGTCGGCGCAATAGCGCGCAAGAAAGTGCTCCGCGAGAATCGGGATGTCGTCGATGCGATTGCGCAACGCGGGCGCCGTCATCGGAAAGACGTTGAGACGGTAGAAAAGATCTTCCCTGAACAGCCCCTTGACCGCCTCGTCCTTAAGATTCTTATGGGTCGCCGCGATGATGCGCACGTCGACCGATACACTCTTCGTGCCGCCGACCGGCTCAAAAGTCTGTTCCTGCAGCACGCGCAAGACCTTGGCCTGAAGCGGCAGCGGCATGTCGCCGATTTCGTCCAACAGAAGCGTGCCGCCGTTCGCCAAGGAGAAGCGGCCGTCGCGCGTGGCGATTGCGCCGGTGAAGGCGCCTTTCACATGGCCGAACAGTTCACTTTCCAGCAACGCCTCCGGAATGGCGGCGCAATTGACGGCCACGAAGGGAGCCTTCGCGCGCGGGCTGTTGTAGTGGATCGCCCTGGCCACCAGTTCCTTGCCGGTGCCGCTTTCCCCTTGCAGCAGAACCGTCGCCTTGCTTTTGCAGACTTCCGAAATTTGCCGGAGCACTTCGCGGAACTCGGCGCTCGTGCCGATGAGGTTGCGAAAGTCGTACTTCTCGCCGAGCTCCTTGCGGAGCCGGCGGTTTTCGCGTTCGCTGGTTTGCAGTTGCAGGGCGCGCTCGATCGTCGCGATCACGTCGTCGATCTCAAAGGGCTTCGCGACATAGTCGAAGGCGCCCTCCTTGACCATCTCGACCGCGTCTCGCACCGAAGCGTAGGCCGTCATGATGATAACGGGAATTTCGGGGCGCAAGGTGCGCAGCTCGGTGAGCAGCTCTCGGCCGCCGAGCTCCGGCATCCGCAGGTCGCTCAACACGAGATCGACCGAAGTCTTTTTCAGATGGGCCAGGGCCTCGGCCACGGAATAGACGAAGGTCGCCCTATAGTCGCGCGCTTCCAAGGCGAGCGCGAGGACCTCGGCGAGCCGCTTTTCGTCGTCCACGATCAAGATCGAAGTCGTCATTTCAATTGTGCCAAAGATGGGAAATGGAGAATGAAGCGCGTGCCGCCGCCGGGCTCGCTGTCGAATTCGATCGATCCGCCATGCTGCTTGACCACCAACATTACCTTGGCGAGGCCCAGACCGGTACCCCGCGGCTTGCTGGTGACGAACGGCTCGAAGATGCGCGCTTTGACATCCTCTGGAATGCCGATGCCGCTATCGCTGCATAGGACTTTGACCGTTTCCCCCTCATGTTCCACCGAAACGGTCAAACGCCCGCCGTCGGGCATCGCCTCCATCGCATTTAGAATGATGTTCAAGAATGCCTGATAGAGACCCGCCGCATCGGCCAGGATCAAGGCTTCCGTAGAGGGTGGCGAGACCGTGCAGACGATATGACGGCGCTCCAATTCCGGTTGGGCGAACTCGACAACGCGCATGACGACGTCCGTGAAGAGATTCAAGCGCGTCTTGTTCGGCTCTTTAGGCCTGACGTAATCGATAAGATCCTGCACCAACTGATCAATGCGATTGACCTCGTCGACGACGAAGCCGATGAGGCGCGCCGAGCTGGCCGACAGGGTTCCCGTCATCCGGACGACCTCGCTCGACGTCTTGATGATTCCCAACGGATTGCGGATTTCGTGGGCGATGGCTGTCGTCGCCTCGCCGAGAGCCGCAAAGCGTTCGAGCCGGCGCATTTCGGCTTCCATCTCGTCCACGCGCTGCAACTGCTCGGTCATGGCATTGAAGCCCGCCTCAAGCTCCGTCAGTTCGCGCCCGCCTTCCTCGCGGACCCTCGCATCGTAATTGCCGCTCGTGACTTTGCGCACGCCATCGGTCAACGCCCGTAACGGCCGGGAAATAAGCTCCGCGAACACGAAACTGACGGCCAGCGACAGAAAGGCCGCGGCAAGAGCTAGGATGGCGAAAAGCAGAACGGTCCTAAAATGCGACAGGAACGAAAAATCGCTCGTCAGCCGGCAAGCGACGATTCCCGTCAGCCTGCCATCCGCGTCTCGCAATCCGGCGAACCATGTCGCGACGTCGTCCTCGGCGATTGCCGCCGATATGGTGGGCACGCCCCCCATCAAACTGTTCACGACGCTCTGCGGCACGGTCAGGGGCGAAGTTTTCGCGCTGGCCGGCAAGCTGATCGTTCGCCCGGCCTCGACACGGAAGGCACGCACTTCAATCGACGTCACCAGTGGCGAAATGTCGAAGGAATCGTCGCTAATCTCGTTGGCGGCAAATACGAAATAGGTTTCTCTCTTCGCGACGAACTTGCGCGACGCGCCGACCAGCAGCGACGGCTTGTTGTCCAGAGTCACCGGAAAAAAGCTGGCCTGCTCTTTGCGCGGCAGAAACTCCGACGTCGGCAGATTCCCGTAACTGTAGACAACATGTCCGTCGGCGCCATAGACCACGATCAGGTCGTAGCCGACCGACGCCAACAAGGTCGCCGACAGAATGAGCTGTGCGCCGTCCAGCGCCTCGCTGTCTTCGCTGAGCGTTTCGGCGATGATCGACGCCGCGCGCTGGGCTTCGCTCTGTGCCTCCGTCAACTCCTGGGCGACAAATCGGGCCCCGTCCTGCAGCCACAGTTCGACGTTCCGTTCGAACAGCGACGAGATGACCTGCGCCGCAACATAGCTGGCGATGAGAACGGGCATGACGCTCACCAGCATGAAGGCGATCACCAGCCTCCATCGCAGCGATAAATTGCGCGTGGCGAATCTGGATTTCATGCCTGCTCAACCGGTTCTCGAAGATGCTCGTCTCGCCGTTGGGCCGGCGGCGTGGCGATCTGCCGCTTCTTTGCCGTGCGCGCCAGCGCCCGCAGGTCCGGATCCCATCGGCCGAAATCCAACCATGCCGCGCATAGGCGCAGAATGCCGTTCAGCCAAGGTCGGCGATGTTTGGCGTATATGAGCGACGGCATCAATTCGCTCCCGTAGCGGACCTTCAGCGCATAGGCCGTTTGCCCGGATTGCAGTTTCGGGTAGCCGTTCCCGATGGCGAACCGGACATTCTCGAGCCAGCTCAGTGCGTAGATATTCTTCTCCGCGGCAAGCGGGTATTGGCATCCCAGAAATTTATCGATCACGCGATCCGCTTGCAGCAGCAAAAGATTGAAAGCGATCAACTGCTCGCCGGCCCAGTATAGAACAAAATGCGCGCGATCTTGCCCGTTGCGCGAAATCTCTCCGAAATAATCGACCGGCAATTCCTCGAAATCGCCATAACGGACCTGGCTACGGCGGCGCGTCGATTCGTAGAGCTCCGCCACACGCGCTTCGAGCCCGTCCAGGGTGCTGCGATGCTCGATCCGCACATCCCGCCCGGCCTTCAGCATACGCAGCAAATCCTTTCTGGTTGCGGCGGACAACCTGCCCATATAAGCATCGAAATCGGCGTGGGCCAAATCCAGGCTGGCGACGGGAAGGCTCCGAAGCAGCACGAAACCTGCCTGAGTCAAAGCTGGGGAAAATTGCCGGTCGCGCGCCGGCGCCATGTCCTTAAAAGCGATGAGCAAAGCGCCGCAAGAGGCAGCATGCGCCTCCACGGTCCGCGCCAGGCACTGAAAAGCGGCGCGCGCCGCGGCCGGCGATAAATCCGGCCGCGCGCCGACATGGCACTGTTCCGCGTAGGCCGACCCCACCCCCAGCAGCTTCATGCTCATGAAGCCGGGGAAGCGCGCGGACAGCCAATCGGCCAGGGGGCGCGACCAGCCCTGCAACGGCGTGTCCAA
>JAQGJO010000012.1 GCA_028290595.1 Hyphomicrobiales bacterium
CCCCCTGCGCATCGGCATTGCCGCTTTGAGCCAACACGAGCTTGGCGTTGTAAGCGGCCTGCGCCGCGTTCAGGCGGTCCTGCGGCGACAATGTAGAACTGGAACCTACGGTGATGCCCGCGATATAGTCCACGATGCTTTTGGCGGAGCTGTTCAAGGCGGCCTGCTGCTCCTTGACCGACTGCGCGATACTGTCGCTGGCTTCGCCGACTACGCTGGCGAGGTCAGGGAACTGCTTGGTGAAATCGGTGAAGGCGTCGCCGACCAGCCCGGCATCGTTGACGATCTTTTGCGCCTCGGCCTGAAACACCGCCGCTACCAGCGACATGCTCGCGCCGGTCGCCGCGGCGTCCGCCAGATCCTGCTTGTGCTTGGCGAGCAACGCCGTCGTGTCGTTAAGATAGCCGAGCCCGTTGGCCGTGTTGAGCCGGCTGGTGAGGTCGCTGGTAAAACTGTCGCGTAAATCGTTGAGCGCCTTGGTGGCACCCTTCTGGATTGCGGCCGCCGCTTCGCCTGCCGACATCCCCAGATCGGTCAGCGCGCCCTGCAGCGCCTCGGCGGTTCCGCTGATCTGCGCCATCCGTGTGGCGACCGTCGACAATTCCGGCTGGGTCTGCAGCAACGAGAGCATATAGTCTTTCGCGGTGTCCTCCGCGGTGTCGACTTGCGCGTTAAAACGCGAGTCAGCCGAATGCTCTCTATCGTCAACCCCGTAGATGTTGCCATAGGCCGTCTTCGTGTCGTCGATGAAAGCCTTCGAGCTCTGCAGTTGCGCCTGGACGTTCGACACAGCCTTGGCGAACGGCGAGTCCTGGCCCATGCCGTCCGACAATGCTTTTGCCGTCGCATCGAACATCGCGGCGAACGACAGCGAGGTCGAGAATACGAAGTCGCGATAGGCCTGCTGTGCTTTATTGACGCCGGCGTTGTCGTGAGCTTTTTCCGCTTGGATGGAAAAGTCGGTCATCTGACTTTGGGCGGCCTGGATCTTCTGCGACAGCTCACCCTGCACGCCGCCTGTCATCTGTGAGATGAACGTCTCGAACGCGGGACCGGCTTTTTTCCAGGTATCTTGGGCTTCCTGAATCTGTTTTTTGGCTTTCGAGTCACCCGAGAAAAGCGACGCGCCAACCGCAATGACACCTTCGACTCCGGCTTGGAGGAAGTTGCCGCTGAACAGATCCGTCAGCGCTTTGTCCGCCATCTTCGAGGCCAGCGCGTCGGCGGCGCCTACCAGCGCATCCATCCCGGACTTGCCCTGCAGAAGGCCTTGAACGAACGACGAAGCGAACTGCTGTGCGGTATCCTTCGCCTCGCCAAGCTGCGAATTCATCTTGATCTGCTTGGCGAGGGCAGAGTCCATGTGGGACTGCCACTCGTCGTTGTAGATGCTGTGCATCACCTGCGCTGCGGCCAGATCGGACGACGACATGAACATCGTCTGGCCGGTGAAGTTGGCCGACGACTGAGCGGCCTTTAGCGCAGCGGCTTGCGTTTCATCGCGGAGTGCAGCAGCGCTCTTGCGCAAGGCCGCTTCTTGCTCTGCGTTAAGCGGGTTTCCAGCCCGGATAGCTTCGTTCATTTTGGTCTGGATAGCGGTGTACTCAGCCGCAGCGCCGACGGACATGCCAATCGTCGCGGCTTGAACCTTCGTGGCATCGATCTGCGCATTTACCGCGCCGACGCCATTGGCCTGCTCGACGACCAGCCGGCGCTGATTTGCCTCCTGCGCCGTCGATAGTCCCGCCCCTTGCTGGCGCGCCTGCGCGAGTTGCACTTCTTTCTGCGCCAGCAGATCGGTGACAGTTGCCGCCGCGCCGAGCGCGCTGACCCGCCCACCGATGAGCGCCGCGCTCTTGTCGAGGTTCACCGCGCCGACCGCACGGTTGTAGTCCTCCTGGCCGATCTTGTTCTGCAGCAGCGAGGCGGTCAGATCCTTGATACGCGCTGAAGCGCGTTCCTCCGCCGTCGCGGCGGATCCCAGGTATGCAACCCGTTCTTTCGTCTGATTGGCGTCGCCGATCGCCGCGTCCCGCCGGGCCTTGTCTTCGTCAATTCCCGACTTCACCGCGGCCGTAACAGCTTCGATTGCTTTGCGCTGTGCGTCGTAGCCGGAAAGATCGGGCTTTTGACCGGCGTTGAGACCAGCAGCCAAGCTGGACGTAGCCGCCTCGATCGGAGTCTGCGGCGCGGTCGCGCCAGGCGTGTAGTTGCCCAAGGCGTCATACTGGCCGGAGACACTTTTCTGGCGCTCGGCGGTGCCCGCAATGATAGCCCGCGTGATGCGCTCCTCCAATAGAGCCGCCTGCAGCTGACGATCAAGCACCTCTTGGGTGTACGTGGACGCCATCAGGTTGGCGGTGCGCTTTTGCGTCTCATCGATCTGGGTTTTTGTGATGCCCCACTTTTTGATCTGATCGTCCGTCAGGCCGTTCAGCTTCTGCTGCCGGTTGATGATCACATCGAGACCGCCCGACTGTTCGGTTGCGTCGAGCACCAGGCCGACGTCCAGGCCGCCCTTGCCGAACGCAGCCTTGGAAAGCGCATTCTTCGACTGATCCGAGGCCGCCGCTCGCGCCCTGCCGAGTACATCCCACGCTTGCGCCGTGGTTTTTGCGCCCGCTAGTTCATTGGCAAGACCGCCGTCGATCTGCCGGACTGCGTCGTAGAGAGTCCCAGTCTTTTGCCGAGCATCTTCCATCGAGACGGTGAATTTATCGACGGCGGCCGCGATCGTATCGGTCCTAACGCCGAACTCCGCACCGGCGCGGCCGAGCGCCTTTAGTTGCGTAATCGACAGCCCCGTCGTCTCAGCGAAGGAACGCATCTCGTTGGCCTTATCGGCCATGCGTGCAGCTTCGGACTCCATATGGTTGATCGCCGCGCTGATGGCGCCGAATCCGACGGCAGCCGCGAACCCCCACGGCCCGAGCATCGACAGCACCTGGCCGAACAACCCCATCCCGCCGGCAAGTGAGGCCATCTGGAATTGCAGGTTCTGCGTCGCAACGCCGGTCGCCTTTTGCGTGTTGCTCAATTGACCGAGCTTCGCCTGGATATTCGCGATCTCGGCAGCGGCAGCGGCCTGGGAAATGCGGCCCTGATCGACGGCGCGCTGATAGGTCTGTTGCGCGTCGGTG
>JAQGJO010000056.1 GCA_028290595.1 Hyphomicrobiales bacterium
ATCCTGGACGTCGCGCGGCTCGGTGGAAGAATGCGCCGCCGATTTTGCCGGCTGGCATGAGGACATCCAGACCGTCGTGCGCAAGCTCGACACCCCGTTCAAATGGGCGCTGTTCGGTCGCGCGCCGATGGAGCAATGGACGAAGGGCCGCATCAGCCTGCTTGGCGATGCCTGCCATCCGACCTTGCCGTTTCTTGCCCAGGGCGCCGGCATGGCGGTCGAGGACGGCTATATCCTGGCCCGTGCGCTGGAAGAGTTCGACACGGTGGAAATCGCCCTGCAGCGCTATGAGCGCGCCCGCATGGAACGCACGGCCAAGGTCGTGCGCGGCTCGGCGGAGAACGGCAAGCGCTTCCACAACAATATCCTGTCGAACGCCGCCGAAGCCGAAGCCTACGTCAACCGCGAATGGCAGGAAGACAAGATCAACGAGCGCTACGATTGGCTGTTCCGCTACGACGCCACCGCCGTCCCTCTCTAGGCCGTGCGATATTCACGTGATACCGGCCTGCAAATGCCGGTTCTCTGCGCTTCCGGTGCTCACGTACTTAAATACGCTGCGCTCCGGTTCTCGAAAACCGCCATTTTCGGCACGGTCTGACGTGAATCTCACACGCCCTAGACTAGCGTTTTCAGGGCCGATCCAGGCTTTTCCGTCCCCGATAGGCCGGTCGTCATCGATCCGGCGTTAAATTGCGCTGATCTGTCGAGCGCTGCCTCGCCATGGCCGCGAGCTGCGAGCTGCAAGCATCTGGAATGACGCTTGCTTCCCGTTTGCGGGAGCCCATCATGGCTGCGATGGCGCGGGCAATGGCTGCGATGGCGCATTCTGGGCTTTCGTGACAAATTATCGGGGACAGGACAGGAAAATGATGAATCGGCGGACCATTTCGCAACGGGAGCCAGAATGCGCAGCGTGATCCGTTTTATGTTTCGCGGAGCGCCCGTCGAAGTCTCCAGCTTTGCTCCCCATGCGACCTTGCTGGACTGGCTGCGGCTGCAGGCCCGCGCGACCGGTACGAAGGAAGGCTGCGCCGAGGGCGACTGCGGCGCCTGCACGGTGGCCGTGGCACGGGTGCAGAACGGCAAGGCCGTGTTCCTGCCGGTGAACGCCTGCATCCTGCTCCTCGGCCAATGCGACGGCGCTGAAATCGTTACCGTGGAAGATCTGGCGAAGGACGGCCTCTTGCACCCGATGCAGGAGGCGATGGTGGCGCACCACGGCTCCCAATGCGGGTTCTGCACGCCGGGCATCGTCATGAGCCTGTTCACGCTCTATCACGAGGGCCAGCGACCGGTGAGCCGCAATGCCGTCTGCGATGCGCTGGCCGGCAATCTCTGCCGTTGCACCGGCTATCGGCCGATCCTGGACGCAGCGCTCGACGTCTGCGCAACGCCGGCGCTCGATCATTATTCCAACAGCGCGGAGCGCGTCGCCGCCATCACCGGGCTCGACGACGGGAGCGATGTCTTCGCCGGCGACGACCAGGGCTTTTTCGCCGCGCCTTCGAGTGAAGATGCGCTGGCCGATCTTTATCTGCGTCACCCCGACGCCAACCTTGTCGGCGGCGCCACCGATTTCGGACTGACAATCACCAAAGGGCTCGCCGAACCGCGCAAGATCATCTGGCTCGGAAGGGTGCGCGGGCTCGGCGAAATCACAGCGTCTTCCTCGGAGCTTTCGCTTGGCGCCAGCGTGCGCCTGACCGACGCTGGTGCCCTGCTCGGCGGGCTGCATGCCGATCTCGGCGAAGTGATGCGCCGCTTTGGCTCGGCGCAGGTGCGCGCCTCGGGCACGGTCGGCGGCAATATCGCCAATGCCTCGCCGATCGGCGATCTGGCGCCTTGCCTCATTGCGCTTGGCGCCAGCATCGAGCTGCGGCGCGGTGCTGACACGCGACAGATCGCGCTGGAAGACTTCTTCATCGCCTACAAGCAGCAGGACCGGCAAGCGGGCGAATATCTGCGCCGCATCATCGTGCCGCGGCTCCTGCCCGAACACAGCCTGCACATCTTCAAGATCAGCAAGCGTTTCGACGAAGACATTTCGGCGGTGCTGGCCGCCTTCCGCTTCACGCTTGAGAATGGGCGCATCGCCTCTGCGCGCATCGGCTTCGGCGGCGTCGCCGGGGTGCCTGCCCGCGCACGCAAGACGGAAGCCGCCTGCGCCGATCTCGACCTGAGCAACGAAGCGAGCTGGGCCACAGCGCTGGACACGCTCGAACAGGATTTCACGCCGATCGACGACATGCGCGCCAGCGCCGCCTATCGGCGCCTCGTTGCCCGCAACCTCATGCGCAAGGCATTGATGGAAGCGCGAGGCGGCAGCCAGTCGGAAACACGGCTGCAGATGCAGGGATGGTCCAATGCCGCCGAATGAACTGTTCTCGCCCGACGACGCGGAGACGGAGACGCTCTCGGTTGTCCGCAAATCCTCCCCGCACGATTCCGCGCGCATGCATGTGCGCGGCGCGGCGCCCTATATCGACGATATTCTCGAGCCGACCGGCACTTTGCACATTGCGCCCGGCCTTTCGACCGTCGCCTGCGGCAAACTGCTGACGCTCGATGTCGACAAGGTGCTGAAGGCGCCCGGTGTCGTCTGCGTGCTGACCGCAGCCGATATTCCAGGCGCGAACGATGTCTCGCACGGCCTGGGCGATGACCCGGTGTTCGCCGACAGCAATGTCTCCTTCGCCGGACAGGTGCTGTTCGCGGTGGTGGCGCGCACGCGCGACGAGGCGCGCCGTGCGACGAAACTGGCAAGGATCGAAATCGAACCCGGCAAGCCGTTGCTGACGATCGAGGATGCGCTCGCCGAGAACGCGCTTGTGCTGCCCGACTATGATTTCGCCAAAGGCGACGCCAAGGCGGCGCTGAACGCTGCCGACAAGAAGCTCGAAGGCATGCTGCGCATCGGCGGCCAGGAGCATTTTTACCTCGAAGGACAGGCGGCACTCGCCATTCCCGGCGAAGTCAACGAAATGCAGGTGCAGTCCTCGACGCAGGACCCGACAGAACTGCAGCACGTCGTCGCCCGCGTACTGGCCTGTCCCGACGCCTTCGTCACCGTCGAGACACGGCGCATGGGCGGCGCGTTCGGCGGCAAGGAAACCCAGGCCGCGCAGACCGCCGTCATCGCCGCTTTGGGCGCGCGCAAGACCGGCCTGCCCTGCAAACTGCGGCTCGACCGGGACGACGATTTCTACATGACCGGCAAGCGGCACGACTTTCGCGCCGACTGGGCCGTCGGCTTCGACGCCAAAGGCAATGTCAGCGTCTACGATGTCTCGCTGAATGCCCGCTGCGGCTTCTCTGTCGATCTGTCGCCTGGCGTCGTCGACCGCGCCATGTTCCATGCGGCCAATTGCTATTACCTGCCGGCCTCCGCCATCCGCTCGAAGCGGCTGCGGACCAACACCGTTTCCGCCACGGCGTTTCGCGGTTTCGGCGGACCGCAGGGCATGCTGGCGATCGAGCGCGTCATGGA
>JAQGJO010000097.1 GCA_028290595.1 Hyphomicrobiales bacterium
CGCGGCTCGGCCCGTCCTATGTGAAGCTCGGGCAGTTTCTGGCGACGCGGCCCGACATTGTCGGCATGAATTCGGCGCGCGAGCTGGAGCAGTTGCAAGACCGCATGCCGGCGTTTCCGCGCGCCGACGCAATTGCAACAATCGAACAGGCGTTCGGCCGCAAGATCGGCGACATCTATAGCGAGTTCAGCGAGCCGGTGGCGGCAGCCTCGATCGCGCAGGTTCACAAGGCGCGCATTGTCGATGCCACGGGTGACCGCGAAGTCGCCGTGAAAGTGCTGCGGCCGCGCATCGAACGGCGCTTCAGGCGCGATCTATCGGACATGTTTTTTGCGGCGCGCATCGGCGAGCGCTATTCGGCGGAAGCGCGGCGGCTACGCATGATCAGCGTCGTCGAAACTTTGGCGCGCGGCGTGCGCATGGAAATGGATTTCCGGCTTGAAGCGGCAGCGGCGTCCGAGTTCGGCGAGAATGTCGCTACGGATAGTGATTTCCGCGTGCCCGCAGTCGACTGGAACCTGACCGCGAAAGAAGTGCTGACCTTGGAGTGGATCGACGGCGTGGCGCTGTCGGATATCGCCGCGTTGAAACGCGCCAATGTGGATCAGCCGCGGCTCGGCAGAACCGTCATTCAATCGTTCCTGCTGCATGCGGTGCGCGACGGTTTCTTTCATGCCGACATGCACCAGGGCAATCTGTTCGTCGACGCCAACGGCAAGCTTGTCGCCGTCGACTTCGGCATCATGGGGCGGCTGGGGCCGAAGGAGCGAAGGTTTCTGGCCGAAATTCTGTACGGCTTCATCACCCGCAATTACCAACGCGTCGCCGAAGTGCATTTCGAGGCCGGCTACGTGCCGTCGACGCAAAGAGTGGCGGATTTCGCCCAGGCGATCCGCGCCATCGGCGAGCCGATCCATTCGCGCAAGGCCGATGAAATCTCGATGGCGAAACTGCTGACCCTGCTGTTCGAAATCACTGCGCTGTTTGAAATGAAGACGCGTACCGAACTGGTGCTGCTGCAAAAAACCATGGTCGTTGTCGAAGGCGTGGCGCGCACGCTCGATCCGCATCTCGACCTGTGGGCGACATCGGAACCCATCATCGGCGCCTGGGTACGCGAAAAGCTGGGGCCGGTCGGCATCATTCAGGACGCCGGCCGCGGCGTTGCCAGCCTGGGCCGGCTGGCGGGCCAATTGCCGGACCTGCTCGACCGCGCCGAAAGCATTGCGCGGCGGCTGAGCGATGCCGAATTCGCCCCCGACAGCGGACGCGGACGCGAGCCAAAGGAATCGAGCTGGAAATGGGTCGCGCCCTGGATCGTCGCGGCGCTGCTGGCAGTCGTGCTGCTTGTGCGTTAATCTTTTGCAGAAGGCGGCGCCCTTCGGCTACACCGGTCATAATATGCTGACGAACAAGCGAATTTTATTGATCATCGGCGGCGGCATCGCCGCCTTCAAGGCGCTCGACCTAATCCGCCGGCTGCGCGAGCGCGGCGCCCATGTGCGCTGCGTGCTGACGCCTGCGGCAGCCCATTTCGTCACGCCGCTGTCGGTGGCGGCGCTCTCGGGCGACAAGGTCTATCAGGACCTGTTTTCGCTGACCGACGAAGCGGAAATGGGTCATATCGAACTGTCGCGCGACGCCGACCTGCTGGCGATCGTACCGGCGACCGCCGATCTCCTGGCCAAGCTCGCCAATGGCCATGCCAATGATCTCGCCTCGACCTTGCTATTGGCCACCGATAAGAAGGTTGTCGCCGCACCGGCGATGAACCTGCGCATGTGGCTGCATCCGGCGACCAAGAGAAATGTCGCGCAGTTGATCGAAGACGGCGTCAGCTTCGTCGGCCCGGTCGACGGCTCGATGGCCTGCGGCGAATATGGGCCGGGGCGGATGAGCGAGCCTTTGGAGATCGTCACCGCGATCACCGAAGCCTTGAAGAGCGATACCTCGATCCCGCTGCCGGCGAATGTCGGGCAGTTCGCGCAAAGCCTGCGCGGCAAACGCGTGTTGGTGACATCGGGGCCGACACATGAGCCGATCGACCCGGTGCGTTACATCGCCAATCGTTCCTCAGGCCGTCAGGGCCACGCCATTGCGACGGCGGCGGCCAATGCCGGCGCCGAGGTGACGCTCATCAGCGGGCCGGTGACGATCGACGATCCGGCCGGCGTGCGCACCATACATATAGAGACAGCGCAAGAGATGCTGCGCGCCGTCGAAGCGGCGCTGCCGGCGGATATTTTCATAGCAGCCGCCGCCGTCGCCGACTGGCGGGCGACGACGCAGAACGCCAACAAGCTGAAGAAGGGCGAGACGATGCCGGTGCTTCAACTGGCGGAGAATCCCGATATTCTCGCCACCGTCGCCGGTCTTTCGAAGGGACGCCCGGCACTGGTCGTCGGTTTCGCGGCGGAGACGCAGGCGTTGACCGAGAATGCGCAGAAGAAACTGGCGAAGAAGAAATGCGACGTGATCGTCGCCAATGATGTCGGCGCCGGCACGGATGTGATGGGTGGGCTGGAAAATACGGTTCATATCGTCACCAAGGCCGGTGTCGAGACCTGGCCGAAGATGGAGAAAAGCGCTGTGGCATCGCGACTTGTTGGATTGCTGGGCGACATGCTGGAGCGCAAGAAATGACGAATGTGTTGAACCTGGTTGACGTTCCTGTCGTGCAACTGCCGCACGGCGAAGGCCTTGCGCTGCCGTGCTATCAGAGCGCCGGCGCGGCGGGGCTCGATCTTCTTGCCGCCATCCCGGATGGCGCGCCGGTCACCATCGCGCCAGGCGCGCGGCATCTGGTGCCGACGGGTCTTTCGATCGCGCTGCCCATGGGCTTCGAGGCGCAGGTGCGGCCACGCTCGGGACTCGCTTTGAAAAACGGCGTGACCGTCCTGAACTCGCCGGGTACGGTCGACAGCGACTACCGGGGAGAGATTTGCGTGATCCTCATCAATCTTGGCCAAGTGCCGTTTGTCATTTCGCGCGGCGACCGCATCGCCCAGATGGTGGTGGCGCCGGTGACACAGTTGAACTTCGTCAAAGAGCGGGAGCTCGCGACTTCGGAACGCGGCGCCGGCGGGTTCGGCTCGACGGGCGGGCAAGGCTCCACTCCATGATCCTGCTGTCGCGCCGCGCCGTCCTCGCCATTGCCGCTGTCGTCGACATCGCGCTGCATGCGCGGCCGCAGCCGGTCGCGGCCAAGGCGCTGGCGGGCCGCCATCAATTGCCGCCGCGCCATCTCGAGACGCTGCTGCAATCGCTGGTGCACGCCAACATCCTCAAGGGTGTGCGCGGACCGCGCGGCGGCTACGAGTTGGCGCGTGAGCGCCGGCGCATTTCGGCTGGCGAGATCGTGCGCGCGGCGATGACCGAGACGCACGACTATCCATCCGACAGCAAGGAGATTTCGCGCCTGGTCGGGCAAGTGGTATTTCCGTTGATTACGGAGGCCAGCAAGGACCTGCTCGCCATGCTCGACAAGACGACAGTCGACGATCTCTGCAAGCGGGCCGAGAGCGCCGCAGTGTTCGACGACGCCAAGACCACAATTGATTTTACGATTTAGAAGCGGTATTCTCTAGTTAATACATAGACTATGTGTTTATTAGGGGCCGCAAAAAGAGCATTTTCAAGCGAAGTGGACACCCGGTTCGCGTGAAGAAAATGCTCTCTTTAAGGAGTAGACGCGTCTTACCGATCCAAGAGGATCGGAAAACGCTTTTGTGGAGGAACTCAAAATGGCAGCTTCAGATCAAACAGCAGCCGCAGCCAAACTGGGCCGGGGCAAGATTTACGACTCCATCACCGACACCATTGGCGACACGCCGATCGTGCGGCTGAAGCGCATCGCCGATCAGGCCGGGGTGAAGGCGAATATTCTGGCCAAGCTGGAATTCTTCAACCCGATCTCGAGCGTCAAGGACCGTATCGGCGTCAGCATGATCGATGCGCTGGAAGCCGCCGGCAAGATCAGCGCCGGCAAGACCGTGCTGGTCGAGCCGACATCAGGGAATACGGGCATTGCGCTCGCCTTCGTCGCCGCCGCGCGCGGCTACAAGCTGATGCTGGTGATGCCGGAATCGATGTCGATCGAGCGCCGCAAGATGCTGGCGCTGCTCGGCGCCGAACTGGTGCTGACGCCTGCGGCGCAGGGCATGAAGGGCGCCATCGCCAAGGCCAATGAGATCATCGCTGCGACACCCGGCGCGATCATGCCGCAGCAATTCGAGAACCCCGCCAATCCCGACATCCACCGGAAGACGACGGCGGAAGAGATCTGGAACGATACCAAGGGCGAGATCGACTATTTCGTCTCCGGCATCGGCACCGGCGGCACTATCACCGGCGTCGGCCAGGTGCTGAAGCCGCGCCGGCCCGGCCTCAAGATCATCGCCGTCGAGCCCGAGGATTCGCCGATCCTGTCCGGCGGCCAGCCCGGCCCGCACAAGATTCAAGGCATCGGCGCCGGTTTCATCCCCGCCATCCTCGACCGCACGGTGATCGACGAGGTGGTGACGGTCGGCAACCAGACCGCCTTCGACACCGCCCGCAAGCTCGCCAAGCTGGAAGGGGTGCCGGTGGGCATTTCCTCGGGTGCAGCCATCGCTGCGGCGCTGGAGATCGGCGCCCGGCCCGGCATGGAGGGCAAGAATATCGTCGTGATCATCCCGTCGTTTGCGGAACGTTACCTGTCCACGGCGCTTTTCGACGGACTTTAAATATCTTGTGACGTTGACGTTATGGCGGCTTGCCCGTAAAAGGGCGCACAAATGGCTGGCTGACGGACAAGCTTGCCAATGAAATTGCTGCCGGGCCAGTCGCCCGGCATTTTCTCGAGGACATGCAATGGCGAATACATCGTCGGCCCGCAAGGCTGTCAGGAAGATCGCGGCCCGCACGGCAGTAAACCGTTCGCGTCGCAGCAACATGCGCACCTATCTGCGCAAGATCGAGGAAGCCATCGCTTCCGGGGACGCGGCCGCAGCGCAGGGCGCCTTCGCGGTTGCCGCTCCCGTGCTCATGCGCGCCGCGCAGAAGGGCATCATCCATAAGAACACGGCGTCGCGGAAAGTCTCGCGGCTCGCGGCTCGCGTGAAGGCCCTGGCGTAAGTCTCCAGGCCAGTCACCGATCTGTTGCAATAAATTACAAAAGGCCCGGACACGCTCCGGGCCTTTTGTTTTAAGGATTTGTTACATCGCCGTCACGATTGGGCTAACCTGCGTCGAAACCGCGCACTCAATCATGTCTCGTATCAGCGCCTTGGCTACAAAGCGTGAGCCAAGCTTCGCCAATGCATGAAATTCGCGGCATCCGTATCAGCAGATTAAAAAAAGCGCTGAAGCCTTTCCAGATTGTGACGAATTTTTGTCTATTTGTTGTCACTCAGAATCAATGCCTTATTCGGGTCAATCGCGATCATGGATTCTGGCGCGATTTATTTCGACTGCGCAGGCGCCGTTTGTGTTGCGCGTGAAGCAGCGTGAAGTCTAAAGTCAAATTGTTGACGAGAACTTCACGCAAGACATCCTTCACCACTATCAACAGCGAAACGAGATTATCATCGTTCGTGACTGGAGACGTGCGGCGAAAGAGGCCTTGAAGAAGTAGGTAGTGAAATAAAATCAGGCAATAGAAAATCAGGCACGCCGACCATGCTCGGGCCAAGCGACGGTGTGGCAGTGCCTTCAGAAAATACGCGGAAGCAATTTCGCACAGCGGAGTATACGACGATGGCGGCGGCGGGACTTGGAACTTTTCAATCAGATATTTCTGCAGATCTTTTCGCAAATTATTTTGATCAGTTTTTCGATCGGCAGTTTGTTGTCGGTCAATCTGTGAAGCCACAGAACCTTCACGTCAGTGCCGCGGCCTGTTCGCTATGCGAGCAGGAGCCGGACTGTCCGTAAAAGAGCGCCTTAGCGAGGCGTTTTAGGAAGACCTGCTGGAGAGCGCTCCGGCCCGATCTTCATCCATTTCATTTTGCGTAGCGTGCCAACGTCCGAACTCATTTCGGGCGCATGCGTCTTTTATTCTTCCGGGGCAATCACAATGACAGCCACTCCTCAATCCAACCCCGCCTCTCATGACGGCGACG
>JAQGJO010000104.1 GCA_028290595.1 Hyphomicrobiales bacterium
AAGGCCCGGTGCCGTTGGCATTGAAATTGGCGTAGCTCTGCTCGCCCTGCATCGCCTTCGACGGCTTCTCGATGCCGTGCGCGATCGACCACGCCTTCGACATCATCGGAAACATCGCCATCCGGACTGGCAGATTGGCGACAGGATCCTTGGTGAACACGTCGACGGTATGGTCGTCGACCTTCACGACGTCGCGCACCATGTCGAGATATTCGCGCAGATCGCTGCCCTCGGCGCGCACCCGCTCCAGAGAAAACACGACATCGTCGGCGGTGAAATTTGTCCCGTCGTGGAATTTTACGTTCTGCCGGATCGTGAAGCGCCACTGATCTTTCGCAACCGCCTTCCACTCAGTGGCCAGCGCCGGAAACAACCCTTTGCCGCCAATGTTTCTGACCAGCGGCTCATAGATCTGCGAATAGATGGTGATGGCCGTCGAGAGCGCCGTGCCGTGCGGATCAAGGGTGGGAACCTCGGCCGGACCGGCCCAGGTGAATGTATTGGCGGCGGACGACGACGATACCGACGCCACCATCAGCAGCGCGCCCATAATCAGCGCCTTGAACTTATTCATTGTCCCCTCCCAGGTCTCTTTACGGCGATTTCACAGAGTCAACCGAGCAGTCCCCTCATGCTTTTTCTTTCGACTTGGCTCTTTGCTCCACGGCCGGCACAACTTCGCTGGCGAACAATTCCAGGGACCGGCGTGACAGATGAAACGGCGTATGACCGGTGTGGAAATTACAGATCAGCACATCGATACCGCGCCCCTTGATCTCCCCCACCAGCTTGATGCAATCCTCAACAGTGCCTGCGATCAGCAGATGATTGTCGAGTAGCCAGTCGGCGCTGCCGGCGGCAAACGCTTCATATTGTTCGCGATGGCTGCTGTAAGTTTGATCGTCGCTGCCCGGCGTGTCGGTGATTGAGCGTGCAAAATGCTCCTGCTTCTTCTCGAACTCATTCTGCACCTGCGCATAGGCATCCGCAAATGTGTCGGCGATCGCAATGTTCGCGACGATAGCAAATTTTCCTTCGCCGAGCCGCGTCGGATTATAGCGATCCCAATCCTTGCGGAACTGGGCCATGCGTTCATCTGCCATGCGGCGCGTCAAAAGCGCGGTCGCACAATGGAGACCAAGCCTGGCGCTCTTTTCGATTGAGCTATCGCTCGCAGCGCTCATCCAAAGCGGCGGATGCGGCCGCTGAACGGCTTCTGGAACCGCAAGCGCCCGGCTCCCCTTCCACCACCGGTTGTCGTAATCCACTGTTTCGCCGCGCAGAAGCTTGCGAATGACGTCGAAGGATTCATCGAACATGTCGACAGTGTCGTTGCGAACCGTACCGAAGGCCGCCTGCTCCGTTCTGACCTGCCCGCGACCGAACCCGACATCGAGACGGCCGCCGGTCAGCGCATCCAGCATCCGGATCTCCTCCGCGACCCGCAGAGGATTATGATACGGCAGGATGTTGACCATGTTGCCAAGGCGAAGGCGCTGCGTGCGCCGGCTGGCCGCCGCGATCAGCAGGTTCGGCGATGGCGACAGCGAGAAGTCCGCATCGACATGGTGCTCGGCGAAAAACCATCCATCGAGCCCGAGACGGTCTGACATCTCGACGCAGTCAAGCAAGTCATTCAGCACATCGACATGCGAGTGCCCATCCTGGGCGCCGGCGAGACTAAAGCCGTAAAACTCCATCGCTCGTTTCCGCCATATTTTGTGTCGTGGATAGCGACCTGTGGAATTTGGTTTTCAAGCCATCCATCTCTGATTATCATATATCGAGTGAAAATTCCGTCAAGTCGCCGGTGCGATTCTGATAAGACCCGCTTCCTATGATTCACGTGCGAGGAAATGCTCCCATGAAGTCCGCCGTTAAGCGAAAGCCTAAGCTCTCGCCGCCGGAGCCTAGCGCCCTGAAACTGCAGGATGTGATGCGTGAAGACCGGCTGAGCACCGCCTATGTCGTCCGCGATCTGCATCGCCTTTTCAACGTCGCGCTACGCCCGGCACTCAAGGACACCGGCATCACGACCGCCAACTGGTATTATATGCGCGTGCTGTGGAAGACTGAAGGCATCAGCCAGCAGGAGCTGGCCGAGCTCGTTGGCGTAAGCTCTCAAACGGTCGTTGCCGCAACCGATATCATGGAGAAGAACGGCCTGGTGCGGCGCGGCGCCGACCCCGACGATCGGCGGAAATTCAAAATCTGGCTGACGCCAAAAGGCAAAGCCCTTCAGGACCAGATGATGCCGCATGCCATGGATCTTCTTATTCGCTCGGCTGAGGGAATTTCCAAGAAGGATGTCGCCTGCTTCCTCGATGTCGCCTTGCGCATCCGCCGCAACCTCCTGCGCGAATCCGGCGGACAGATGGAGGAATAGCATGCACGACATCACGCTTCCTTATCTTCTGAACGCGCGGGCCAGAAGCAATCCAACGGATGTGTTTCTGGAAGAAGTCACCGGCAAGAAGCTGACGTTCGCGCAGGTCGAACACGCGGCGCTTCTCTGGGCCGATGTCTTCAAGCAACAAGGCGTCAATCCCGGTGACACCGTTCTCACCATGCTGCCATCGACGACCGAGGCGGTTTGCGCATGGCTGGGACTTGGTTGGATGCGCGCCGTGGATGTCGGCGTCAATGTCGAATTTCGCGGCGTCTTTCTGCGCGATCTGATGGTCGATAGCGGTGCAAAGATCATGCTGGCGCATAGTCGCTACGTGCCGCAGATCCTTGAGGCGGGAAAGGATACGCAGCTCCACACCTTGATCGTCATCGACGGCCCGGCGGACAAGCTCGCCGCAACCGCCGGCGACATCAAGCTGCTCTCCGCCGCCGACCTGCTGGCCAAAGCCAGTGCGCAGCCGCTTCCCTTCCCGCATCATTACGATATTGCCTGCCTGATCTACACGTCCGGCACCACAGGCCGCGCCAAGGGCGTTCTGATCCCGTGGGCGCAGATCTATGCGACCTGCATGGGCTCGATGGACATGTACGAAAGGCATGACGTCTACTACAGCCCGTTCCCGATGAACCACACCAGCGGCCGCCTGCCAGTCCTGTTCATGGCTTATGTCGGCGGCTGCCTGGTCATGCGTGAACGCTTCAGCGCGGCTGAATTCTGGGACGATGTCCGGCGCCTCGGCTGCACAACGACATCGATGCCGGGCACGATCGCCGGAATGCTCTATGCGCAAAAGCCCCAGCCGGACGACCGCAACAATCCACTGCGTTTCGTCAGCATGATCCCGCTGATCCCGCAGCTCGACGCATTCCGCCAGCGCTTCGACGTGCAGGTGCGCACGATGTTCAACCAGACGGAACTCAGTTCACCGCTTGTCTCGGACGGAACCAAACTGGTCGACAACCGCAGTTGCGGCCGCGCCCGCAGCGGCTATCAGATCCGCCTCGTCGATGAGCACGATGAGGAAGTCCCCCTTGGGGAGACCGGCGAGATGATCGTCCGCTCCGACAGGCCCTGGGAGCTGATGGCGGGCTACCACGGCCGCGCCGACGCCACGGCCGAAGCCTGGCGCAACGGCTGGTTTCACACCGGCGACC
>JAQGJO010000118.1 GCA_028290595.1 Hyphomicrobiales bacterium
AACTCCGGCATATAAGGTAGGATCTGCCTGTTTATGAGCCGGCTTGCTGCGATCAATCTGCGGCGGAACGATCGCATAGGAGGCATAAAGATGATTGTCACTCATCTTTGTGTAGAAGGCCTCGACATTATCGGCGAACTTTTGTCCACCCGCGGCAAAGACATCCTTACGCGCTACAAATCCTGCAAAGAAACTAGCCACGTGGTCCGGGGTTCTACCCATCAAGCCACACGTCGCTTCCGCCCATTTCGCGCTCATGCCTCGCCGGGCCGCCAGATCCGATTGAGATTTGGGGATTTGGAAACACCGGAGAACCGGCTTGCCGGTCGGAGCGGTATAAGTCATGAGTTCGCGATTGGCGCGGTCGCAGGCAATGTCATACAGCCTTGCAATCGATCTTATGGCCGACCGAAACGCGGGGTGTGTTGTTACGTCCTCGACCAACTTGCCATCAATATAAACAGCGCGACCATCGCCCTTAATTGAGGCAATGTAGTCAGCTCCGGTGCGTAGCCCTTCAGGGCCGGTCGCCCTGAACGTCTTTCGGCGGAACTCTCGCGGCAACACCACGTTCATTTTTATGTCCTTTGATCGGATAGAGTCGTCAATCGATGATTTAGTCGATTGGAACTACTTGATGTGTCTAAAGTCTCCGTCGGCGTACAGCAGCGCCGATGCCGGTCGCCCAACATTCACGGCCTGAACATCGCCCAGCATCACCGCATGCGTTTGAACGACCAGCATCTCGGAAACGAAGCATTCAAAACTAACCAAGGCGTCCCTGAGAACGGGAGGAGCCTCGCCATTGCGCAGCCAGCTTCCATAGGCGAAGCGATCATGCGAGCTTTCGCCGAACTGACCAGCAAAGCAGCGCGCCAACTCCTCCTGGTCGTGCGCCAGAACGTTGACAGTCAGCAAACGGCTTTGGGCAATTGCATTATATGCGGCGCCGTACAGGTTGACGCATGCAAGCAGCCGAGGCGGCGTGGCCGACAACGAACACACGGCCGTCGCCGTGAGGCCAGCCTCTATACCGTTGAACTTACTGGTAACGATGGTAACGCCCCCTGCCAGAAGGCGCATGCCGGCGCGAAATTCAGTGGATTGCTTATCGGTCGTTTCCATCCACCGATGCTATGTTCGCGAAATGGGTCTGTCAACTGACCTATTTCGGAAAAATATCTAGGCTTCGTTTGCGGTCGTATCCAAAGACAGACCAACGTAAAACATGAGGATTGAGACGGCTGCTTCCCGCTGTGCCGGCGATAGCTGAACGGCGAAATAGTCCACGTGAATCTTCACCGAACTGTCGATCTGATGCAGCAGCTCGATACCGTTCGGCGTCACCGTCAATTGCACAGCGCGGATATCGGAGCCGGCGCGCGTGCGCTTGATAAGCCCCTTTGTCGACAGAATCTTGATCAGCGACGAAGCAAACGCAGGCGCTATATCCAAGCGCTCCGCCAGATCTTTGATGCGCAGAGACATATCCGCACTGCCATAGATCTGTATCAGAGCCTGATGCGCGAGCGGATCCAGGCCTGCCTGCTTCGCAACGTCTTCCACCATTCGGAAGACTTTGCGCAGCACAAATCTAGCCTCGGCTACGCCTTCGAAATAGGCATGCTTGTCTTTTCTCGATCTGGCCCTGATCACCGCCTTGCGCTTCTGTTCCAGGCGCTCCGCGTCAACTATGTCCACCACTGCGCGCTCCCTCTGTTTCGCCGCGTAGTCCCAAATCCATGTCGGAGCGGCCGATTCCGTTATCTATCTATAATCGAGGTGAAAGGCCTCGGCCAAGAGATTAAAGAGGCATGCAGATCATCTATTAGGCAAATTTAAATAAATAGGTCTTCTAAAACACTTTTTTGACTTATCTATTTATGGTGCTTGGACACGAAGCGGATCATATCCGCCGTTTGCTGACGCATTCCGGTGGGTCTCGAAGCGCCAAATACGCAGCAAACGCTACCCCCAAAGGCGCAGGAGGTTCATCTCAAAACCGAGGACGGAAAGTGAACAGATTTGGCTAGCCCTAGAGGGCAACCAGCCGATGGCCCAGCGGTCGGCGACCCACCGTGAGTGACGTTCCAGATGTAAAAGCTAGAGGCTCCAGCGACTGCTCACCACCAATGTACCATCGGCAGCCCAGCGACGGGACTTTGAAAGAAGGGAATGCTGGTGCTGCGCAGTCCGCCCAGATAGACCGTCGACAGGTCAGGTCCACCGAAAGTGGCGCTGGCAAGCCATGTGCATAACGGGCCGCCAGTTTCCATCAACAAATCGAAAGGCACCGGCTGCCCGCTTGCAAACGCCGCCTCGAACCGAGCAGTCGCATCGGCCTCGCCATCGTCGAGGAGTTCGAGCAGGTCGCCGCGCGGGGTGATTGCCACGAGCCGATCGGCAAAGATCATCGTCGCCCAGAGGTTGCCATAAGCATCGAAGGCGATGCCGTCGACGACGCCCGCACCAAGAGATGCCGGACCATAGACCTCACGGTCGGTCAGTGCCCCATCCGACTGCACGCGCAGGCGCGTCACGCGCTTGCCCGTGGTCTCGGCGACGTAAAGCCATTCCTCTTTCGCATCGAGCCTTATCTCGTTGGTGAAGCGAAAGCCGTCGGCGACGATGCGAGGGCCCTTGTCGTCGAGGAGCACGATGTAACCATCGGCCAGCGAGGCGCAGATCGCGTCGCTCCACGGGTTCACCATGGTCGAGACGGTGATCCAGATCCGGTCCTTGCGGTCGCGCAGGACGAAGTTGACCTTGCCGAGCGGCTTCCCGTCGATGCTGTCCATCAGCACCTGCGTGGTGCCGCTGCGGGTCATGCGTTCCAGCCGGTCGGTGCCGAAATTCGAGATCAGCAGATCGCCATTCGCAGCGAAGGCCAGTCCGTTGGGCAATGTGCCGGTGAGCAGGCTGCTGGCGGCGTCCGCCGCCACGTTGAAATGCGGATCGGCGGCCTGCACGATCAACCGCTGACTGCCGTCGACGTCGATCCGCATCACGCCGCCGCGTGCGTCCGCTGCCCAGAGCGTGCCGTCGCGTTCGGCAAGGATGCATTCGGGCCGCTGCAGATCGCGGCCTCTCCGGCCGACGCGGGCTCTGTCGACGGTGAACCCCTCTAGCGGATTGGGACCGGGCGCATGACGGATAAGCGTCATGACATGCGCCTGAAGCGATCCGCGATCCAGTCGGCGATGTAGCTGCGCACCGGCTCCATATTGTCAGCGCTGACATGCTCGACGCCGCCCTCGCGATCGGTGAAAAACTTCAGCTCGCGATCGGCGCTGTTGACCGCCTGGTCGTAGCTCTGATGGGCATATTCGATCGGGATCTGCCGGTCGCCTGCGCCGTGCACCACCAGGAACGGTACCGTCATGTTCTGCATGTGACCGTTGAGCGTCACCTGCGGCATCAATGCCATAAAGTCGTCGCGCGTCTCCTTGCCCCATACCCACATGACGTGGTCCCAATAATGCGGCACGGGGTTCTCGCCCTCGTTGTTGAGCCGGCGGCGCTGCAGTTCGCCCCAATTGTGGTTGGCGCCCCAGGCGACACACAGCTTGAACCGCTTTTCGTAACAGGCCGCGCGCGGCGCGTAATAGCCGCCCAGCGACCAGCCCAT
>JAQGJO010000125.1 GCA_028290595.1 Hyphomicrobiales bacterium
TGCAACGCGCTTGACAGCCGCGAGGCAGGGAGTTAGCAAAGTTGACAAAGTCAATTTTGAATAATTCAATGTCTGCGAAGACCACATAATAGGGAGAAGACAATGACGACAGCCAGCGAAAGCGAACAGCTGACGCGTGTCGGCCCCGGCACGCCCATGGGATCGATGATGCGGGAATACTGGATCCCCGCCATGCAATCTTCCGAACTGAAAGCCGATGCGCCACCGACGCGCCTGATGCTGCTCGGCGAAAAGCTGATCGCCTTCCGCGACAGTGCCGGCAGGGTCGGCATCCTCGATCACCGCTGCCCGCACCGCTGCGCTTCGCTGTTCTTCGGTCGCAATGAAGAGTCCGGCATTCGCTGCGCCTATCACGGCTGGAAATTTGATGTTGATGGCCAATGCCTCGAACAGCCGAACGTCCCCTCGCACATGGCCTTTCCTGAAAAGGTGACGGCGAAGGCCTATAAGACCCAGGAACGCTACGGTATTGTCTGGGCCTATATGGGCAGCCGCGCCGAGGCGCCGCCGCTGCCCTGTTTCGAAGCCGTGATGCTGGCGGATGACAGCGAGCGCAACATGTTCAGCGTGCAGCGCGAATGCAATTGGCTGCAGGGCCTTGAAGGCGACATCGACACATCGCACTTCAGCTTCCTGCACATGGGCGCGATGACCCCGGATGAGGTTGAGCCCGGCACCCACGGCCGCTATGCCTTGATCAATCCGGCACCCGAATATCATGTCGCCGACACCGACTGGGGCACGATGTATGCCGCCTACAGGCCGGCCGAGACGACCTCGACCTATTGGCGCGTGGCGCATTTCATGTTCCCGTTCTGGACGATCCCTCCGGATGGAAACTTCGCCGATCACGTCATCGCCCGCGCCTGGGTGCCGATGGACGATACGCACACGATGTTCTTCCACATCTCCTGGAAGAAGAACACGCCCGGCCTGCGCAATAAAAAGGACGGCACGCGGATTCCAGGCGCCACCATCGGCAATAAATATCTGCCCAATGATTCGACTTGGCTCGGACGCTGGCGCCTCGCCGCCAATTCCACAAATGATTATCTGATCGATCGCGAGACGCAGCGGACCGAGAGCTACTCCGGCATCGACGGCATTCACCTGCAGGATCAGGCGCTGACGGAAAGCATGGGCGACATCGTCGATCACACGTTCGAGCATCTCGCCATCAGCGATTTGATGATCACCCGCACGAGGCGCCGCATGCTGCAGGCGGCACGCGCCGCCGCGGAAAAAATCACGCCGCCCGGCGTCGACAATCCGGAAGTCTTCCAGGGTGCGCGCGGCGGTGATTTCATCACCTCGAATTCAATCGGCTGGCTGCAGGCCTATTCGGACGAACTGCGCATATCGCAAAATCCCACCGGGGTTCTGCGCATCGCCGCTGAGTAAGGCGAAAAACAAGAAGCAGTATGCGCCACGCAATGTGCCCTGGGCATGATCGGGGCGCGGATCGACAATAGGGGAGGACAACATGATCCGACATCGCAATGCAGCAGCCTTGGCCTTTGCCGCCGTTCTCGGCCTGACATTGAGCAAGGCCAGCGCGCAGACGCCCTGGTATGATCTTCCGGCCGTCAAAGCTTTGTACGACAAGGCCAAGGAAGAAAAGGAAGTCGTGATCTGGGCGCCGGTGCAGAACGAGGTGGACTGGATCCAGGCCAATTTCTCCAAGCGCTTTCCCGGCATCACCATCAAGGGCACCGGCGACCTGCAGGCGGCCACCAAGCTGATCGCCGAGGCGCGCGCCAACCGCCACTCCGTCGACGTCTGGCAGAATTCGCTCGGCGGTATGATCGAGGTACAGAAGCGCGGCCTGTTCGCCAAGGTCGACTGGCAGCCCTATGGCGTGACGCCTGGCAACGTGCTGTTCGACGGCGAAGGCATTGCCGTTCACAACTTCGTCTATTCGACGCTCTACTCCAAGGCCTTCGTCAAGGACGCCGACCTGCCGAAGACGTGGGACGATCTGCTCGATCCGAAATGGCGCGGCAAAATGGTGGCGCAGGACTTTCTGTTCCCCCGCCTGATGGGCTTTCTCGCCGTCAAATGGGGCGAAGAGCGCACGGAAAAATGGGGCCGCGCCATGATCAACGATCAGAAACTGATGATCACCAACGCCCCGCGCGAAAGTTTCCTGAAGACCGGCGAACGCATCCTCAGCATTGGCGATTCGATCAGCCAGTCCTATCAATATACCGAGAGCGGCGTGCCGACCGGCTATACCATCTTCGACATCGTACCGGCCGTACAGTTCATGGTCTCGCCGATGAAGAATGCGCCGCATCCCAATGCCGCGCGCCTGCTGGCGATCTGGGCAGCATCCGACGAGGGCATGGAAGCGCGTGAAAAGAGCACTTATGGCTTGAGCGTCCGTCCCGGCTCGAAATCCCACGTCGCCGCCGAAGTCGGAAAGGCCAAGGCCACCGTGGTTCTGGAGGATGTTTCGACGATGGACCAGCGCGCCGACTTCTACAAAAAGTTCTCCGGCATCATCCGCGGACAATAATGAGCCAGATCACACTTCCGACGGGTGCTGTATTGCGCGCCCGCATCAAGAAGGCGAACAGCGCGGAAAAGCGGGCCGACATCGGCTGGCTTGGATGGACCATCATCGCATTGGGTTCTGCCGCAGCGCTGTTTTTCATTCTCGGCCCGTTGATCATGCTGCTGACGACGGCGTTTCGCGGACCGCAGGATCTGCTGCCGTTCGAGGACGGCGCGCAATGGACGCTCTCCAACCTCGCCGCCGTCTATCTCGACAAGAGCCTCTATACCAATGTCCTGCCGAACACGCTGATCTTCACCGCCGGTTCCGTCACGGTGACCTTCATCGTCGCCTTCATTCTCGCCTGGCTGGTCGAGCGCACCGATCTGCCGATGCGCAACGGCGTCTACACCATCATCCTGTTTCCCCTGCTGGTGCCGGGCATCGTCCTGTCGATCACCTGGATTTTCCTGCTGGCGCCCAACACCGGCTGGATCAACGTCATCATCCGCTCGCTGTTCGGCTTCGGCGATTCAGGACCGCTGAACATATTCAGCATGGGCGGGATGATATTAGCACAAGGCATCGGTCTCGTGCCCTTCGTCTTCCTGCTGCTGTCGGCGGCGCTGCGCTCGATGAACCCGTCGCTCGAGGAAGCCAGCAACACGGCAGGCGCCAGTCCGTTCACCACCATCCGGAAAGTCACCCTGCCAGTGCTGCTGCCGGGCCTGCTGGCGCCGCTCATCCTCGCCACGCTCATCACCCTGGAGCAGTTCGAGACCCCGCTGGTCATTGGATTCCCGGCCCGCATCAACGTGTTCAGCACGCGCATCTTCTTCGAGCTCAATCCCGACACCGACCTGCCGGCCTATGGCCGCGCCGCTGCCGTGGCGCTGCCGTTCCTGATCTGCGGCATCCTGTTGCTGCTGATCTACAACCACCTCATCCGCCGCGCCGAAAGCTTCGTCACGGTCACGGGCAAAGGCTTTCGGCCGATGCGCTTCTCGCTCGGTCGCTGGCGCATTCCAGCCATCGCCTTCGTTTCGGTCTATGCCCTGTTCGGCGCCATCCTGCCGGGCTTCGTTCTCATCTGGGCCAGCCTCTTCGGCTACGCCCTGCCGACCTTCGACACCCTGTCGACGATCAGTTTCGCCGGCTACATCGATCTTTTCAACAATCCGAAATTCTGGCTCGCCGCCCGCAATACCTTCATTGTCGCCGGCGCCAGCGCCCTCATCGTTACATCTGTGGGCGTTATTCTCGCCTGGACGATCCTGCGCACGCAACTGGCAGTGCGATGGGTGCTGGATTTCATCAGCTTCCTGTCGCTGGGCATTCCCGCCGTCATCGCCGGGCTCGCGTCGATGCTGCTCTATCTATCATTGCCGATCGGCGTCTATGGCACGGTGCTTGCGCTGGTCCTCGCCTATTCCTATCGCATGGCCGTCTCGACGCGCCTGACCCGCGCCGCGCTGATGCAGGTCCATGCCGAACTCGAGGAGGCCTCGTCGGTTTCCGGCGCGCAATGGTTCACTACCATCCGCCGCGTTGTGCTGCCGATTCTGACACCCTCTCTCGTCGCCAGTTTCATCCTGCTGTTCATCATCGGTTTTCGTGAATTCACGATCCCGACCATCCTGCAGTCGCCGGACAATTCCGTGCTCAGCGTGATGATGTGGCAGGCGTTTCAGGGCGGCAAGACAACCCAGGCCGCCGCTGTCGGCACGATGATCGTGCTGTTCGTCATCCCTATCATCTTTGGCCTGCGCCGCTTCGTCCTGGCGCGCGACGGGCGCGATTGAGGTTTAGTGAATGTTAAAAGTGGAAGGTCTTGAACGCTCTTATGCAACACCGGATGGCCTGGTCCATGCGGTGAAGGGCGTCAGCTTCGAAGTTCCCACCGGCTCTTTCTACACGCTGCTCGGTCCCAGCGGCTGCGGCAAGACCACGACTTTGCGATGCGTCGCGGGCCTTGAACAGCCGACCGCCGGCCGCATCACCATCGGCGGCACGGTCGTCGCCCAGCCGGACAATGATATTTTCGTACCTGCCTTCAAACGCGACGTCGGCATGGTCTTCCAGTCCTATGCGATCTGGCCGCACATGAACGTGCTGGAAAACGTCTCCTATCCGCTGGTCGTGCGCAAGCCGCGCCCGCCGCGCGACGAAATCCGCGATCGCGCCATGGAGGCCCTGCGTCTCGTCGGCATGGATGCCCTGGCCAATCGTTCCGCCACAAAACTGTCCGGCGGCCAGCAGCAGCGCGTCGCCTTCGCCCGCGCCATTGTCCGCCATCCCAAAATCCTCCTGCTCGACGAACCCCTGTCGAACCTCGATGCGAAACTGCGCGAGCAGATGCGCTACGAATTGCAGGAACTGGTCGCGCGCGTCGCCATCACCACACTCTATGTCACGCACGACCAGTCCGAAGCCCTCGCAATGTCCGACAATGTCGCCGTGATGTCGGATGGCCTGATCTCGCAGGCGGGTTCGCCGCGCGCTGTTTACGACAGACCGGCGAATGAATTCGTCGCCGGTTTTCTCGGCGGCGCGAACTTCTTGGCCGCCACGGTGACTGAGGACGACAGCGGCAATGGTCTGGCTGTCTTCGACGGCGAAGCCGGCTCGGTCAGAGTCGCGCTTCCCGCCGGCATCAGCAAAGGCGACCGCGTCAACATCGTCTTCCGCCCCGAGGACGCCTCCTTGCGGTTTGCAGCCAACGGTGCCGGCAATCAGGTCCATGCCTCGATCGCCCGTCTGAGCTTTCAGGGCGGCCTGACCGAATGTCACCTCAAGGTCGGCAGTGCGGTGGTGCGTTCTATGCTGCATCCTTCCATCGAGGCCAGTGTCGGCGCCGATGCCTGGATCGATCTCAATCCCGCGCGCTGCGTCGTCTATCCGGCACGGGAGTAGCGGCAGTTTGCAAATCTGAAACGAAAAAATTCTGAAACCAGCAAGTTCTGAACAAGCAAGTACGGGAGAACGCAGATGAGCACAGCAACCGTCGAAGCCAAACAGGAAAAGCGCACCACAGGCTACGGCCGCAAGCCATCGACCTACGATGCCATGATCACCGAGGTCGGGGCGGGAACCCCGCTCGGCGAATTTATGCGCCGTTACTGGCACCCGGTCGCCATAGCGGAAAAGGTTCAGGACGTGCCGCAGAAGCTGCGGGTGCTGGGCGAAGACCTCGTCATCTTTCG
>JAQGJO010000134.1 GCA_028290595.1 Hyphomicrobiales bacterium
CCCGCGCCGTAAAGCAGGCCGCGCTTTTCCGCCGCCTTGCGGCGCTTGGCGACGCCCTTCCAGTCCGCCGCCTTCAGCGCATCCGCAAGCAGGCCCGGCGGATCGCCGCTGTCATAGGTCGAGCCGGTCGGCGTCTTGTAGGGATACGCTTTGCGCGGGAGGAGGTTCTTGCGGCGCAGTTCGATGCGGTCGATGCCCATTTCGCGCGCCGCTTCGTCGACGAGGCGTTCGGCAAGATAGGTCACGTTCGGCCGTGCGGCGCCACGATAGGGCGTGGTCGGCGTGGCGTTCGTCACCACAAGACGATGCAGGCCGTAGACGGCCGGCGTCGCATAGACATTGATCGGATTGGTGCTCGGCCCGGCCGTATTGGTGAGAGGGCCGGAACCCGACAAATAGCCGCCGCAATCGACGATCCATTCGATGCGCATGCCAAGGAACGTGCCGTCCTTGGCCATCGCCAGTTCGCCCTGCAGGATCGCACCGCGGCCATGATGATCGCTGAGGATGGTTTCACTGCGCGTCGCCACCCATTTGACCGGCCGGCCGACGATTTTCGCCGCCATCATCAGCGCGCAATATTCGGAATAGGCCTCGCTGCGCACGCCAAAACCGCCGCCGACATCCCAGGCGTGAAAGCGGATCTTCTCTTCGGGAATCTGCGTGCCTGCCGCCAGTCCGGGACGGATCATGGTGATGCCCTGCGACGGCGCATAGACGTCGTAGATGTCTTTCTTAGCGTCGTAGTTGACGAGGCAAGCCTTGGGCTCCATCGGATTGCCGACGATACGCGGCGCGTCGAGCGTGATCTTCGTCACGTGGTGGGCCTTGGCGAAAGCCTCTTCGGTCTTGGCCTTATCGCCATACTCGTAGTCGAACACCAGATTGTTAGGGACGTGATCGTAGAGCAGCGGAGCATCGGGCTTCAGCGCCGCTGCTCCGCCGATGACGACCGGCAGATCCTCGTATTCGGCTGTAATCAATTCAGACGCGTCCATCGCCTGATTGTAGGTTTCGGCAATGACCAGCGCGACACACTGTCCAACGAACCTCACCCGATCGACAGCCAGGACATCGCGGCCGGTCTCGATCAGCTTCATGCCGCCCTTGCCGGGATATTTCACCATGTTGGGGATGGGGCCGAGGCCGGCAGCCAGCGCTTCCGCGCCGGTGATGACCGCCAGAACCCCGGGGGCGGCTTTCGCGTCCGATACATCGATCGACAAAAGTTTCGCATGGGCACGATCGGCGCGCAGAAAAAACGCCTGGGCCTCGCGCGGCAGCGACCAGTCGGACGTATAACGCCCTTGCCCGGTCACCAGCCGAAAATCCTCGCGACGCCCCTTGAAGGTCGATGACATAGTGTCCCCTTAGTCGAACTATTTGATTGTTATGAAAGCGCGTTGCGCCATAGCTGTTATTCGATCAGACTTTTGGCGCGCGCGGCAAGGTTTTTCGGCGTGGCGAGAACATCGGCGACGACTTTCTGCAGGTCCACGCCGCGAACCGGATCGACCTCGACGCGGGCCAGATCCGCTTCCTTGAGGAAATCGGCATCCTTCATCGTCTGATCGAAGGCGGCGCGAAGGGCTGCCACCCGGTCCTCGGGGACGCCACCGTTGGTCGCCAGCGGACGCCCCAGCTTGGTGCCCGAGACGATGAGATCGATGATGCGGCGCGAATCCTCATCCTTCGCAAGCTCCGAGGCGACGGGAACGTCGGCCAGATCCTTCTGCTTCGGCCCGGCATAGATGAGAACCTTGATGTCGCCGTTCTTCAGCCATTCGGGCTTCGTCACCTTCCAGCTCGACCAGGTGTTGTTGCGCCCCTGCACCTCGCCCCGCTCCATCGCCAGGTTTATGTCGTTGCCGCCGGGATAGCCGGAGACGATCTTGAACTTGGTGCCGAGAAATTCATTCAGCATGGCTGGAAACGAATAGGTGATGGCGCCCCTGCCGGTCGCGCCAACAATAATTTCCTTCTGCTGCGCTTGCGCAAACGTGCTGACGCCGGCGCTTTTCCAGACGGTCATGGTCTCGACCGTCGGCGAGATCGATCCGATCCATTGAAATTTGCCAAGATCGAAGCGGATGAGATCGACACCGGCCGCCTGCATGGCCGGAAAATTATTCGCCATCATGCCGATGTTGGTGCCGTCGTGAGGCGCAACCTCGGCGAGGTAGGCGCCCATTTTCGCGCCGCCTCCGCCGGTCATGTTTTGTGGGACAATGGTTGGATTGCCGGGGATATATTTGCCCATGTAGCGGGCAGTAAGTCGGGCGTGAAGATCATATTCGCCACCGACGCTGGTGCCGATCAGGACGTTGACGATCCGGCCGCGATAGAAATCCGCCGGCGCTTGCGCCAGCGCAGGGGCAACCAACGAGATGCCCAGCAAAGCTGCAGCCGAAACACAGGCAATGGAAGTCCGGCTTCCGAACATGAATCCTCCCGATCCATAAAAGGATATTGAAACGGCGCAGGACTGCGCCGAACGATTGCGGCGCGTGACGACGCGGCCGATCGCGGCCCAATATAGACATCGCGGCAGCCGGGTCAAAGGCTTCGCAGCGCGGATCATTGAGGTCAAGGTCCTGACAACAAAGGCATAGCTTTGCGACATGCCCACAATAACCAAATCGAAATAGAATTATAAATCATGGATTTAATGTCAAAGCCGACCAATGGTGCCGCGCTGGCCAGCATTTGACAGACCCTCCGAAACGCCTGCTTCCATCCCAATCGATTCAC
>JAQGJO010000135.1 GCA_028290595.1 Hyphomicrobiales bacterium
CGCGGTTCCAGCCGTAGTCGTAGGCGACGCGAAACGCTGCCGCCAGTTCGATGCGCAGTCTCTGTTCGGCGTCGTCCTGCGCTTCGCCGCGGACCGGACGGATGGATGTCAGGGACATGGTTTCCTCTTATCTGGCTATGCGCGATTACTGCGGCGTCAGGCCGGCGTCGTTGATCAGTTTATGCCATTTTTCCGTCTGCGCGTCGACGAAGGTTGGAATCTGGTCGGCGGGCAGGCCGAACGGTTCGGCGACAGCCGTGGCCAGAAACGCTTTGGTCTCATCCATGGCGACAATCTTCTGCATCCAGCCGTTCAGCCGATTTACAATTGCAGGCGGTGTCGCGGCCGGCGCGGAAATGGCCATCCAGCCGTTGAGTTCATAGCCCTTGGCGCCGGCCTCATCGAGCGTCGGGATCTCCGGCGCGGCATTCATCCGGCGTTTCATGGTGACGCCAAGCGGCTTGAGCTGGCCCTGTTTGGCCCGCGCCAGCGCCGCCGTCGCATCGACGATGCCGAAATCAAGCTCGCCGGCGGAGACGTCGCGCATGACGTCCTGCGATGTCTTGTAGGCGACATAGGTCGCCTTCGCGCCGGTAATGGATTTGAACAGTTCCGCGGCAGCCATCGTGGTCGACCCACTGGAGCCGTAGACCGCTTTCGCCTTGCCGGCGAGGCTCTTTTTCAACTGTTCGACAGTCGCTGGACCTTCAGCCGGGACAATCAGCAGAAAGCCATATTCGGTCGCCGTAGCGACGATCTTGAGATCGCGGCGCGCGTCGAACGGCAGATCCTTGTAGAGGAACTGGTTCGACGCATAGGTCGAGGTAGCGGCCCACAGCAGTTTGTACCCATCCGGCCGTGCTTGCGCCACTTCCTGCGCCGCCAGATTGCCGTTGGCGCCCGCCTTGTTGACGACGATCACCGGTTTGCCGGCAAGCGTGCCGAGCCGGTCGGCGAAATAGCGCGCCAGCACATCCATGCCGCCGCCCGCCGCATAGCCGGCGATCAGCTCGATCTGACGCGTGGGATAATCCTGCGCCATCGCCCTCTGGCTCGCGGCCAAGCCCAGCATAGCTGAAAGCAGGGCGCTTCCGCGCCGTTGACGCCAAGACATAGGTTTCCTCCGACCGTGATTTTCGCTGGCGCGATTTTCTTGTCACTATGCCGGTCTGGCGTTGCGCTGCAAGCAAAGAGCGACGGAGGAAACCAATTTATTTGATCGCAGTCAGAGTGCGATAAGCCGGGAAATCTCCGGCACCGGATGATTCACGTAGTCCTTGGCTATCTGCCCAACGCATCTCGACATCAGGTCTTTCGAGGCAAACCCGCGTACCACGGCAAGTGCTCGGGCCGGCGCGGCGATTGCGATCTGCCTGACGTTGTTATCCCTGCAGTGGGCATCGAATTCAGTGACGACATTCTTCAGGAAGGCTTCCTCCTCCTGGGTATGAAAATCTGTCTGCTCGATGGAACTGCTCCGCGATGCTGAATTGCTGGTGCGGCCTGGCCTGTCGGTTCCCATTTCCGACGTTCTGGAGGGGATATCGGCATGAAATTCGCGCTCGACAATCAATTGGGGCGCAGGGGCGCTGCCGTCATTGCGCAAAATCAACGCTTTCGTACCGTCACAGACAAGTAGGTGGGCTTTATGATTGAGCTGAAAATCGTTCATTTTTCCTCCTGTTGTGATCTGTTTCAACGCGCAGACCGCCCGGCGGTTGCGTTGGCTGCAATCCGCAATTGGCGATGGTTGTGGTATGGGCTTTGCTACCTTGCTGGTTGTCTGGCCAGGCAAGGTGGCATTCCCACAAATCGATTCTAAACTTGGCAAGACGAGGCTTTGGAAGACGAGGCTTTGGAAGACGAGCAAACCGGCGCCCCCAGTGTGCTATGAAGGAGAACGACAATGGCGACGCGAAGGGATCTTCTGCAATATGTCGGGGCGGCCGGAGGCTACCGCGCGACATACCTGACGATGCAGGCGCTGGGCCTGCTGGGCACGCAGGCTGCGGAGGCGCGCGAGCCGTTGGAGCCTTCCGCCGGCCATGGCACCCGGGTCGTGATCCTCGGCGCGGGCATGGCGGGCATGAGCGCGGCTTATGAGCTGCGCAAAGCGGGCTACCTCTGCACCGTGCTCGAGGCCCGCGACCGGGTCGGCGGCCGCAACTGGACGATCCGGCGCGACACAAAGCTGGAGATGACCGACGGCACCCGGCAGAAGAGCGAATTCTCGCCCGGGCTTTACTGGAATTCGGGGCCGGCGCGTCTGCCGAGCCATCATCAGGCCATACTGGGCTATTGCCGCGAACTTGGTGTTCCGCTTGAGGTCGAAGTCAACACCAGCCGCGGCTCGCGTCTGCTGAATCCGCGCGCAAATGACGGTAAGCCGATCGAGATGCGGCAGGCCGTCAATGATTCACGCGGTGCGATCGCCGAACTGCTCGGCAAGGCCATCGATCGCGGCGCGCTCGATCAGGACCTGACCTCGCGCGACAAAGAGCGGATGATGGATTTCCTGCGCCGCTACGGCGACCTCACACCCGACCGCGTCTATCGCGGCTCGGAGCGCGCCGGTCTCAAGACCTTGCCTGGCGCCGGAGATCAAAGCGCCGCCGCGCGCGAGCCTGTGCCGATGAGCAAGCTGCTCGATATTGATATGTGGTCGGGCATGCTGTTTGAAGAAGGTTTCGATTTCCAGGCCACCATGTTTCAGCCTGTCGGCGGCATGGACCAGATCCCCATGGCATTCGCGCGCAAGCTGAAGCAGGTCATCCAGCTCAACAGCGTGGTAACGGCGATCAAGCGGAAAGGTGAGGGCGTCGCTGTCAGCTATCGCGACTCGCAAAGCGGCAGATCAAAACAGATCGAAGCCGATTATTGCCTGATCACGATCCCGCTAAAAGTGCTTGCTCCAATCGCGAAAGATTTCTCTCCCGACTATCGCAGCGCCATCTCCGGTGTGGAATACGGCAACGCCATCAAGATCGCCTGGGAAACGAAACGCTTCTGGGAAAGCAAGGACCATATCTACGGAGGCATTTCCTGGGTCGCGGGCCCGACCAACCTGGTCTGGTATCCGAGCGATCGCTTCTTTTCCGATAGCGGAATTCTTCTCGGCGCCTATACGACGCGCGGCGCCGATGAAACGTTCATGGCGAAATCGCTGGCGGAGCAATTCGACGAGTCGCGCAAGATGATCGAAGGGCTGCATCCAGGCCACGGCGCCGATCTGCAAAAGCCG
>JAQGJO010000180.1 GCA_028290595.1 Hyphomicrobiales bacterium
AACAAAAACGTAGACAGTCAACGGCTTGGCGTAAGTTGAGCGCGTGCCTGTGCCAACTCCTCGGCTGTGTCGACCCCGAGCGGTACGCTGTCGACGATGGTGACGTCGATCCGCATGCCGGCTTCCAGCGCCCGCAACTGCTCCAGCTTCTCGCGCAGTTCGAGCGGCGAGGGCGGCAGGGTGACGAACCGTTCCAGCGCTGCCCGGCGATAGGCATAAAGCCCGATGTGGTGAAACAGCGGCCCGTCGCCCCACGGCGCGGTGGCGCGGGTAAAATAAAGCGCCCGCTGGCGGCGCGGTGCGACAGTGGTGCCGACAAGCTTGACCACGTTCGAATCGTGTTTTTCCTCGTCGCGGCGGATTTCCGCCGCCAAGGTCGAGATATCCACAAGCGGATCGGCGAGCGGCTCGAGCGCCGCCCGCACCGCTTGCGGCTCGATCGTCGGCAGGTCGCCCTGCACATTGACGATAATGTCATGCTTGCCGGCCGGGTCGAACAGTCGGATCGCCTCGAAAATGCGATCGGAGCCGGAGGGATGGTCGGGGCGCGTCAGCACCGCTCTGCCGCCGGCTTTTTCGATGGCCGCGACGATCTCGGGCGCATCGGCGGCCACCACCACCGGCCCGACCCCCGCTTCCATGGCCCGCCGCCAGACGTGCACGATCATCGGTTCGCCGTGAATGTCCGCCAGCGGCTTGCCGGGCAGGCGCGTGGAGGACATGCGGGCGGGGACAAGGACGATGGGCGACGAGGACATTTGCGAGGGCATTCGGGCTGTGGATTGGAGGGGGGTGTCGGGCGGCAAAAAGTAGCAATTTGGAATGCTTATACGAGTTGCCAAAGCGCCCGCAAAGCGGCTATCCCAAGCGCATTCCGAATGCCGGGCTTCCGGCGTGCGGAGCTTTTCGTGGTCTGGCCATCTGGCGGAGCCTTCAGACGATGATTGATTCCTTTGAGTTCAATAAGATTGCCGGCGCGGTGCTCGGTACGCTGCTGTTCCTGATGGGACTGGGAATCGTCACGGATTCGCTTTTCCACGTTCCGCTCCCGAAGGTCGCCGGATACGACCTGCCGGCAGTGGAAGCTGAGCACGCTGGCGGTGCTGCTCCCGCCGCGGCCCCGGACGTTCCCGTCGCCGTGCTTCTGGCGAACGGCGACGCGACCAGGGGTGCGGCCGTCGCCAAGGCGCAGTGCAGCGTCTGCCACAATTTCGAAAAGGATGCTCCTGTGAAGCAGGGCCCGACCCTTTTTGGCGTCGTCGAACGCCACGTCGGCTCCATGCCGGGCTTCTCCTATTCGCAGGCGATCCAGGACGTATCGAAGCGAGACGGGACCTGGACGTTCGATCATATCGATCATTTCGTCATGAACCCGCGTGGCTACGCTCCCGGGACGAAGATGACCTTCGGCGGCCTCAAGAGCGACAAACAGCGCGGCGATCTGCTGGCCTATCTGCGGACCCTGTCCGACAATCCGGTACCGCTGCCGACAGCAGCGCCGGCAGCTCCTGCGCCGGCCCCCGCAGCACCAGCCCCGGCGCCCGCCAAATAGGCTGCCGCCATTTCGACGTATTCAAAGAGGCCGGGCTGAATGTCCGGCCTTTTTTGTTGCGCGGCCCGCTCACGCTGGCGGTGACACGAAAAACCGACATAATCTCAACGAATCATCGCGCCTACATTCAATCAACAGTGGGTAGATTTTTATGCATTTGACGCGCCGCAGGACGCTCGAACTTGCCGCCGCCGCGACTGCCTCGATGGCATTGCCGGCAGGTAGCGCACGAGCCGCGGAAGATTGGACCGAGACGCATGGTCTTTCCACCTTCGGCGATCTCGCCCTTCCAGCGGATTTCAAATATTTCGCCTACGTCAATCCGAACGCGCCCAAGGGCGGCACCTTGCGCCTGCAGATCCGCGCCGGCAGCGGCAATCAGGATTTCGAGACTTTCGACACCTTGAACATTTTCGTGCTGCGCGGCTCGGGCGCCGCCGGCATGGACGCAACCTTCGACACCTTGATGTCAGGCACGGCCGACGAGCCGGGATCGCTCTACGGGCTCGTCGCACGCTCGGTGCGTATTTCGGCCGACAAGCTGACCTACCGTTTCGCCCTGCGTCCGGAAGCACGCTTCAGTGACGGCTCGCGCGTCACCGCAGGCGACGCGGCGTTCTCCTTCAACATCCTGAAAGAGAAAGGCCACCCGGTCTATCGCTCGATCCTGCGTGATTTTGCCGGTGCCAGCGCCGATGGCGACGACACTTTGGTGGTGAAATTCGTGCCCGGGCGCAATCGCGACATTCATCTTGTCGTCGGTGGATTGCCGATCTTCTCCCAGGCCTGGTGGAAGGGCCGCGATTTCGAAGGCTAGACCCTGGACGCCCCGCTCGGCTCCGGCCCCTACAAGGTGCTGCGCTTCGAACAGGGCCGCTACATCGAGTTCGAGCGGGTCAAGGATTATTGGGCTGCGAACCTGCCGGTGAACGTCGGCACCAATAATTTCGATCGTATCCGCTATGAGTATTATCGCGAACGCCAGATCGGCTTCGAGGGCTTCAAAACCGGCGAAACAAATTATCACGAGGAATTCACGGCGCGCTTCTGGGCGACGGCCTATGACTTCCCTGCCGTGAAAGAGGGCCGCATCAAGCGCATCGAACTGCGCAGCGGCACGCCGGTCGGCACGCAGGGCTGGTTCTTCAACACGCGCCGCTCGAAGTTCGCCGATCCGCGCATTCGTGAAGCGATCGCCCTGGCGTTCGATTTCGAATGGACCAACCAGAATATCATGTATGGCGCCTATACGCGGCTGACATCCTATTTTGAAAATTCCGA
>JAQGJO010000195.1 GCA_028290595.1 Hyphomicrobiales bacterium
AGACGCGTGCTCTGCTCGTCGAGAATAATTCGGGAAGCTGGCATCTTGGCCCGATGCTGTTTCCATTGGCGCGCGCGGCGAAGGCCTCGTATTCCATCCTGAGCGTGGCGGCGCCGTTCCTGCAGCAATTGAACGATGCCTTCGGCGAAGCGGTCACGCTCTATGAGCGTAGAGGCCTGGAGTCGATCGCGCTTGAACGTCTTGAAACCCATCATCGCGTGAAGCTGCTGTACAGCCGCGGCCACATGCTGCCCTGGCCAGGGGCTGCGAGCGCTAAAGTGCTCCTCGCGTTCGCGCCGGCGCCGATCCAGGAAGAGCTGTTCGCGCAGATGACGCCGACGCGGTACACACCGCAGACGATCACCAGCATGAAGGAATTGAAATCGACGATCCGCAAGATCGTGCAGGACGGATATGCCTATTCCGATCAGGAGCGCGACGAAGGCATCCGCGCGATTGCCGCGCCGATCTTCGAGCGCAGCGATGCGCGCTATTGCGTGACGACGAGCGGGCCGTCGTTCCGCATGACGGACGACAAACTGCCCAAGATGATCAGGACGGTCCGCGAGACCGCCGCCGCGATCTCGTCCGAGTTGAAGAAGCTCGATTACTGAACCATGCCCGATTCTATCCGTCGCACCCTTCGCCCCTACATCACCGCCGACGAGGAAGCGGCGATCGCGCTGTGGCTGCGCACCTGGCAGCATGCGTATCCCGATATCGACTTCGTCGCGCGCCTTGGCTGGTGGCGTGATCGCTGGCGCAATGATCTTGTGACGCAAACCCAAATCACGGTGGCGGAAAGCGACGGCGTCTTGATCGGCTTCGTCACCGTCGATCCGAAGACGCTTTATCTCGACCAGATCCTGGTGGCGCCGGAGGCCTGGGGCGCGGGCACAGCAGCGGCGCTGATTGCCGCCGCGCGGTGTATATCGCCCGCGGGTCTGGACCTGCAGGTGAACCAGGACAATGCCCGCGCCATCTGCTTCTATAAGAAGCAGAGTTTTGTCATTACCGGCGAGGACAAGAATTCCTCACAGCGACTGACCTACTGGATGAAATGGCGGCCTGCGTAAGAAATTAAGTCGTTGTTCGGACAAGGGGCTCACGAAATCGCTCACTGCAATTGTGACGCCATTTGCCGCCAAAATGGATGGCTTTCAGAACCTGAAGCGCTAAAATCCAACCATGTTCGATTTCACTCTTCCGTCATGGCTGCCGTTCGCCGATCGCACCGGCAAGGTTCCGCTGATCAAGCTTATCGCCTTCCTGCTTTGCATCGCGCCGGCGGTGTGGATGGCCGTGCAATGGCAGGCGGGCTGGCTGTCGCCAAAGCCCGTCACCGACATCCTGCGCCAGACCGGCGATTGGGCGATGCGGATTCTCGTGCTCACTTTGGCGATCACGCCGTTACGTTTCACCGCGCATTGGAACCGGCTCTATTCGATCCGCCGCATGCTCGGCGTCACCGCGCTCACCTATTCAGTGGTCCATGTGATCTTCTGGTTCTGGCAGCAGGATTTCGACTGGTGGCCGATTGTCATGGAAGTGGTGCTGCGGACCTATCTGTCGGTCGGGCTGGCCGCGACCCTGATCATGATCGCACTCGGCATTACGTCGAACGATTGGGGCGTGCGCAAGCTCGGTTCTGTCGGCTGGAACAATCTGCACTGGTGGGTTTATCCCGCGGCCATCGCCAGCCTCGTGCATTATTTCATGCTGATCCGCCTTGATGCCTATGAGCCGGTGCTGATGGCGGGCCTGCTGGCGCTCTCGGCCGGGTTTCGCTTTTTGCGCAAGCGCGATCATTCGTTTGCGCCCGTCAGCCTGCTCGTGCTTGCGGTGCTCGGTGCCGTTGCCACGGCGCTGATCGAGGCTGGTTACTACGGCTATTCGACTGGCGTCGACGTGCAACGGTTGCTCGAAGCCAATTTCGATTTCACCTACGACATCAGGCCGTCGTGGTATGTGCTCGGTGCCGGTGTCCTATTGGCGTTAATGCGCTGGTGGCGCAAGCCGGCCGTCGCGGCCAAGCGCAGCGCGCGCGCCGAACCTCTCAAGCCTTCGGCGTCTTCTCCGGCTTCCCGCTGAACAGAAACGGCGCGACATCGCTGATGCCGGGCGGATCCTCGACCGCAAACGGCATCGGCCGGCACACCGCCATGGCCGAGATGCCTACTCTTGCGGTGAGCATGCCGTTGAGTACGCCTTCACCAAGCCGCGCCGACAGTTTCGCGGCAAGCCCGTGGCCGAGCAATTGCTGCACCAGCGAATCGCCGACCGCCATGCCGCCGGTCACTGCCAGATGCGAGCCGACGGATTTGACGATGCGCAGAAAGCCGAGCAGGCCCGGCCTGCCGCCGTAGATTTCGGCGGTACGGCGGACGAGACGGATCGCCTGGGCGGCAACGAACAGCACATCGACGATGGCGCGCGGCGAGATGGCGGTGACGACCGAAACGCGTTTCGCCGCATTGGCGATCTCCCGCTGCACCAAAGCATCGAGCGGATGCACGAGGGCGCGTTCGGCAATGTCGATGAGATCGCGGCCGTCGACGATTTCACGCGCCGCTTGCGTTACCCGCGCACGTCCCTGCGCCGTTTCGGGCCGCTTGGCATAGAGCGAGATGAGAACGGCGGTCTGGGCGCGGGCGGCATCGCGATCGTCCTTGGCGCGGGCATCGGTCAGCGCCGCATGCAGTTTGGCGATGTGGCGCTGGCGCAGGATGCCGGCGATCTCGCGGCCCATCAGCACCAGCAGCGCGATGACGACGAGGCCGAGCAAAGCGACGCCGATCCAGCCAAGCGTGAGCGAACGGGCGAAGAGATCGTCGATGAGGCGGTTGAACCACAGGCCAAGCGCCAGGGTCACCAGGCCGCTCAGCGCCGAGAACAGAACGCCGCTCCAGGTCATCAGCCTGCTGGCGACGATGCCATGGCGCTGCGCATATTCGACCGCCTCGTTGGCGGCCTCGGGCGCGTCGGCCTCCTGGGCGTAAACGTCGGGCTGCTCTTCCACAGTCGCGCGGGTGCTCGATGTGCCATCGGCATCGAGACGGAACGCGCGGGGTCGGCGGACGGAGGCAGGACTATCGCTCATGTGCGTAGAGGTGAGGGTCGGTGGGCCGCCAGTCAAGAGCCGAGGCAACCGTACGACTGTTGCCATTGCTCTGGCGACGCAAACTGACCTAAAATCCCTTCATGGCTCGTAAGAGGCCAACAGAATCAGGGAGGGTTTCATGAGGGAAATGTTGTGGCGGGCTGCAAAGTCCGGTTTGGCTGGATTGGCAGTTTTGAGCCTTTTCGCGGGATTGCAACCGGCTGCCGCGCAAGACAAGCTCAAAATCGCCGTCGGCGGCCAGCGCGGTGTCGGCGAGACGTTTCCGCCCGAAATCGGCCAGAAGGCCGGCATCTTCAAAAAGAACGGCCTCGATCTCGAGATATTCTACACCGAAGGCACGGGCGAAACCTTGCAGGCGGTGATCTCCGGCGCTGCCCAGGTCGGCCTCGGCACGGGCTTTGCCGGTACGCTGGGGCCTATTTCGAAGGGCGCGCCGGTGCGCATCATCGGTGCTTCATTCACCGGTGGCAGCCAGCTCTACTGGTACGTGAAAGCCAATTCGCCGATCAAATCGGTCAAGGACGCCGAGGGGCGCACGGTCGCCTATTCCACCGCCGGTTCGTCCGCCTATGCCTCAGTGATGGCGTTGCAGAAATTCAGCGGCGTCAATTTCAAGATGACTGCCACCGGCTCGACGCCGAGCACGTTTGCGGCCGTCATGAGCGGACAGGTCGATGTCGGCTGGGCGGGAGCGCCGTTTGGCCTCGAGGCCTTGCAGAAGGGCGACATCCGGCTGGTCTGGAAAGCGTCGGCCGCGCCCGACATGGACAAGCAGACCATCCGCGTTCTCATCGCTCGCGCCGACGAATTGAAGGCAAAGCCGGATGTCTATGCGCGCTACATCCGCGCCCACAGGCAAACCCAGGAGTGGGTGGCTTCGACGCCGGAAGGTCTCAAGGCCTATGCCGAATGGGCTAACCTTTCGGAGGCTGCGGCTAAAACCGCGCTTACGGAATTCCTGCCGTCTGCGGCGATCGATCCCTATCGCATCGCCGGCGTCGATGATGTCATGGACGATGCGGTGAGAATGAAGTTCCTGCCCGGCCGCCTGACCGAAGCGCAGCTCAAGGACGCCATTCAGGTGCCGCCGCGCTGAACATCTTGATCGGGAGAGGCGCATGCTGCCGAAGGCCGATAACGAACTGCTGACGCGCATCGAGAACGGTGCGCCGATGGGCGCGCTGATCAAGCGCTACTGGATTCCGGCGCTGCTGTGCGAAGAAATTCCGGCGCCGGATTGCCCGCCGGTGCGCGTGCGCGTGATGGGCGAGCGGCTCGTCGCGTTCCGCGACAGCGACGGCAGGGTCGGCCTGCTCGACGAGCAGTGTCCGCATCGCGGCACGTCGCTGTTCTTCGGCCGCAACGAGAATTGCGGATTGCGCTGCGTCTATCACGGCTGGAAGTTCGATGTAGACGGCCGCG
>JAQGJO010000293.1 GCA_028290595.1 Hyphomicrobiales bacterium
ATAATGCGGTCTATGTGCTGCTGTTCTTCTGCTTCGGACTGCTGACCTGGACGCTGATCGAATATGTATTTCACCGCTGGCTGTTTCACGGCGGTGCGCTGTTCCGGGCCTTGCACGACTTCCATCACGAAAAGCCGGAAGAATTGTTCGGTACGCCGCCGGTCGTCGGCCCCGTGGCGATCATCATCGCATTCTATGTTCCAGCCTATGCGCTTGGCGTGGAGTCCACCGGCGGCTTCGCTGCAGGCGTGCTCGCCGGTTATCTCGCCTATACCTCGATCCATTATGCCGTCCATGCGCGGCTTGATGGCGGCGTGTTTCTGGCGCGGGCGCGGCGCCGGCACATGCTGCATCATTTCGCCCAAGGGGATGCCAATTTCGGTGTCACCACGGGCCTGTGGGATTATCTCTTCGGCACGTCCTATGAGGGCCGTCCGGCTGCCGGCACCACGGCATCCTGACCGTTTCGGCGGTCTGGAGCGCATGTTTTCCCGGAATCTGGTGTGCAAGTCGGCCGGCTGCCTTGCGGCCCAGGGGCCGTCTGGCCTATAGACGCGCGATATGAACGTCCTCGCCAAACACGTCTTTTCCCATCGGCATCTGCTCGGCATCGAAGGTTTGTCGCGGCCGGACATCGAGGCGTTGCTGGATCTGGCCGATGAAGCGGTCGAGGTTTCCCGGCAGGTGGAGAAGAAGCGGGCCGTCCTGCGCGGGCGCACGCTGATCAACCTTTTCTTCGAACCGTCGACGCGCACGCAGTCTTCTTTTGAGCTCGCCGGCAAAAGGCTCGGCGCCGATGTGATGAACATGTCGGTCGCGACCTCGTCGGTGACGAAGGGCGAAACGCTCATCGACACTGCGGCGACCCTGAACGCCATGCGCCCCGATCTCATCGTCGTGCGCCATCATCATTCCGGCGCGGTGCAATTGCTGTCGCGCAAAGTCTCGTGCTCGGTCATCAATGCCGGCGACGGCAGCCACGAACATCCCACCCAGGCGCTCCTCGACGCGCTGACGATCCGCCGCAACAAAGGCCGCATCGACGGGCTGACGATCGCGATCTGCGGTGACGTCGCCCATTCGCGCGTTGCCCGCTCGAACATGATCCTGTTGACGCAGATGGGCGCACGGGTGCGCGTCGTCGGTCCTTCGACCTTGCTGCCGGCCGGTATCGATCGCATGGGCGTGGAAGTGCATCGCTCGATGGAGAGCGGCATACGCGACGCCGATATCGTGATGATGCTGCGGTTGCAGCGCGAGCGCATGGACGGCGCCTTCGTGCCGTCGCTGAAGGAATTCGCGCGCTTCTATGGCCTCGATGAGGAAAAGCTCAAATGGGCGAAGCCCGATGCGCTGGTCATGCATCCGGGTCCGATCAATCGCGGTGTCGAGATCACGTCGGCAGTCGCCGACGGGCCGCGCTCGCTGATCAACGAGCAGGTCGAAATGGGCGTCGCCGTACGCATGGCGGTGCTCGAAGCGTTGGCGCAGAATCTGCCGAATAGCTAGGCGCGCCGCACTATCGCGGCCGGATGTTTCGCGGAGTAATAAAAGTTCATGCCTTCGTCTTCGCCGATAGCCCTCATCAACGCGCGTCTGCTCGATCCGGCGAGCAGCGGCGAAATACGCGGTGGCGTGCTGGTCGAGAACGGCAAGATTGTCGGTGTCGGTGCGGATGTCACCCAGGCGAATGCCGGCGCGCGCACCAAGGTCATCGATTGCGGCGGCGATGTCGTCTGTCCCGGCCTCATCGACATGTGCGCCTTCATCGGCGAGCCGGGCGCGAGCCATCGCGAGACCATCGCCACCGCAAGCCGCGCGGCTGCAGCCGGCGGCGTCACCACCATTGTCGCTACGCCGAACACCACGCCGCCGGTCGACGAGGCGGCGGTGGTCGACTACCTCATGCGCCGCGCCCGCGACACGGCGAAGGTGCGCATTCTAGCTTGCGCCGCGCTGACCAAGGGACTTGCCGGCAGCGAGATCGCCGAGATCGGCCTGTTGAAGGAAGCCGGCGCCGTCGCCTTCTCCAACGGTCTCACATCGGTCGTGTCCTCGCAGGTAATGCGCCGGGCGATGACTTATGCGCGCGACTTCGGCGCGGTGATCATTCACCGCTCTGAGGATCCCGAGCTGGCCCGCGCCGGCGTCATGAACGAAGGCGAGTTCGCCAGCCGCCTGGGCCTGCCCGGCATTCCGCGCGAGGCGGAGGCGATCATGATCGACCGCGACATGCGCCTCGTGGCGCTGACGCTTTCGGGCAATGACAGCGGCGCGCATTATCATGCGCAGATGGTGACGACGACATTGTCGCTCGACATCATCGCCAAGGCGAAAGCCGCGGGACTGCCGGTCAGTTGCGGCACGTCGATCAATCACCTCACCTTGAACGAGACGGATGTCGGCGACTACCGCACGTTCCTGAAACTGTCGCCGCCGCTGCGGACAGAAGAGGAGCGGCTGGCGCTGGTGGAGGCGCTGGCGAGCGGGCTGATCGATGTCATCGTGTCCGATCACAATCCTCAGGACGTGGAAGCCAAGCGCGTGCCGTTCTCGGAAGCCGAATATGGCGCCATCGGCCTTGAGACCATGCTGCCAGCGGGATTGCGGCTGGTCCAGTCCGGCCATGTCTCGCTCGGGCGGCTCATCGCCGCCATGACATTGCGGCCGGCGGAAATCCTCGGCCTGCCGCAGGGACGCCTGCAGAAGGGCGCGCCGGCCGATCTGATCCGGTTCGATCCGGAAGAGCCGTTCGTCGTCGACCCGGCGCATCTGCAATCGCGCTCGAAGAACACCCCGTTCGACGAGGCCCGCATGGAAGGCGTCGTCAAGCTCGCCATGGTCGCCGGGGTCGTCATCTGAGGCTGTTTCGCCAATAGTTTCGTTCTCCGTCAAAGC
>JAQGJO010000294.1 GCA_028290595.1 Hyphomicrobiales bacterium
CCGGCGCCACCATCGCTATGTCGGACGAAGCCCCGGCTGGCCTCGCCATCGCGCTCGGCGGCTTGGGCATTTCGCTGCGCGATGTCGCGCGGCTCTATGCCGGGCTGGCGCGCAAGGGCGATGTGCCAGATCTCATCGACCGCCGCGACCTGCCGCCGCCGCCGCGGCGTGAACAGCAGATCAGCGAACCGGTAGCGGCATGGTATGTGGACGATGTCCTGCGGGGCGCGCCGCCGCCGCTGAACGCATTGGGTGGCGGCATCGCCTTCAAGACTGGCACCTCCTACGGCTATCGCGATGCTTTGGCGATCGGCTTCGATCGTAAGCTCACCATCGCGGTCTGGTTCGGCCGCGCCGACAACGGCGCCGTGCCGGGCCTCGTCGCCCGTCAGGTCGCAGCGCCCGTCCTCTTCGACGCCTTCGCCAGGGCGGGCGCCAGTTACGAGCCGATCATCCCGCCCGCCAATGTCATCATCTCGACCACCGCCGGCCTGCCGCCGCCGCTGCGCCATCTGCGCAAGGACGCGCCGAAGACGGTCGCTGCCGCCTCCAGCGCACAATTGAAGATCGCCTATCCGCCCGATGGCGCGAAAGTCGATCTTGGTCTGAAGGGAGAACCGCAGGCGGCAAGCGCCCTGGCGCTGAAGGCGCAGGGCGGCGTCGCGCCGTTTATCTGGATGGTCAACGGCGCGCCGGTCGGATCGCCCGACCTGCGCCGCCAGGCGCAATGGCGGCCCGACGGCTCGGGCTTCGCGCGCGTCTCGGTCATCGATGCCAAAGGCGCCAGCGACAGCGTCGTGGTGCGGCTGGAATAGCTTCCTGTCATTCCCGACGCCCGCGCAGCGGGCGAGCGGGAATCCAGCCTGATCATCCAGCGCTTCATATTCTCTTGCGCGCCAAAGCCCAGCATCAACGCGCTGCAACGCCTGGGTTCCCGCTCGCGCTTTGCGCGTCGGGAATGACAGGAGCTGCGGAATGACGCCACACGAAAATGGCCGGGCGATTGCCCGGCCATTCTTTTTGTTTTGGTCGATGTCTTAGATCGAAGGGATCATGCCCTTCAGCGCCGGGAACCAGGCGCCGAGATAGGTCGGCGGCCAGGGGATCGTCAGCAATTGATCGAAGACGAAGTAGATGAACACCGTCAGGATGATCGCTTGCGGGATCACGAGCCGCCAGGGCTCCGGTCCTTCGAGACGCATGTACATGATCACGAACAGTGGCACCGTCGGGATCAGGCCGATGACCGACATGGAAGCCATGAACGCCAGCAGCCAGCCGAAGAAGATCGCACCGCGAAGCGCGATCTGGCGCACCGGAATGTGATCCGTATCGGATTCCAGATCCATGTGGATCTTCTGCTGGAGATCATGCTGCACCGCCGCCGCCAACCCCGTTTCCACGGCTGGAGCAGGCTGACGGAAGATTTCGTTCAACAGACTGACAAGACAGAATGTGAACGCCATCCCGCCGACGATCGTCGGAACGATCTTGGCGCTGAAGTTCCACGATGATGCTTCCAGCATCGCCCAGCCGATGACGCACAGCAGGAACACATGGAACAATTGCTTCGACTTGAGTTGCGGCGTCAGGCCGAAGCCTGACAGCATCTTCTTAAGTCCGCCATGTCCCTTGATGTCCTGGCGCAGCGGCCGCAGCAGTCCAAACAGCGCCATCGCGAACAGAACGATCACGATCGGCCGCGAGAACCATTGAATGCCGTAGCGCTGGATCGAGATGAAGAGATAACGCTCCACCACTTCGCCCAGCACGATGCCGAGAACCAGAGGCGGACGCGGGAACTTCATCTGCTTCATCGTCCATCCGAGGATGCCGAAGATCAGCAAGGTCCAGAGATCGCCCCAGTTGCGGGCGCCCTGGAACGCGCCGATGTAGATGATGCCCAGGGTCGAGGGCATGATCAGCGTGTAACGCAAGGTCGCCAGTTTGGCGAACTGTTCCGAGAAGATGTAGCAGAGGCCGGCGCCAAGAATATTGGCGAGAGCGACCGACCACACCATCGCGTAAGTCACGTTGAGATGCTTGGACAGCATGTCGGGACCGGGCACCAGGCCGTGGATCATGAACGCGCCCATGAGGATCGCCATGCCCGCCGAACCCGGCACGCCGAACGCGACGGTCGGCACGAGGGCGCCGCCTTCACGCGAGTTGTTGGCGCTCTCGGATGCGATCACGCCGCGCACGTCGCCCTTGCCGAAGGATTGCTGCGCGCCCTTTTCAGTGCGCAGGGCATGTCCGTAGGCGAGCCAGTCGACGACCGCGCCGGAAATTCCCGGAACCGCGCCAAGCGCCGCGCCGAGCCATGAGCAGCGCAGCACCAGCCACCAATGATCGAAGCAATCCTTGGCGCCGAGCCACATGCCGCGCGCATCGGTCTTCGCCATATTGCCGGCGATAGCGGTGCGGGCGATGGCGAGATCGGCGAGTTCGGGCAGGGCGAAGAGGCCGAGCACGATCGGCACCAGCGGCGGACCTTCCCATAGATACAGCGTATCGAGGGTCCAGCGCAGCGTACCCGTCTGCGGATCGGAACCGATCATCGAGATCAGCAGGCCGACACCGGCGATCGTCAGGCCGCGCAGGGGCGTATTGCCCGAGAGCACGGCGACCATAGATATGCCGAGCGCCGCGAAGGCTAGTAGCTCTGGAGATCCTATATAAAGCATGATCGGACGCAGGATGGGCAGCGAAATACCCATCAGGATGGCGCCGAACACGCCGCCGAGCATCGACGACATATAGGCTGCCGAGAGCGCGCGGCTGGCTTCGCCACGTTTGGCCATCGGCAGACCGTCAAGGACGGTCGCCGCCGATCCAGCACCTCCTGGCACACCGAACAGGATCGCCGGAATCGGGTCACCTGTGGCGGTTGTCGAAGCTAGCCCCAGCAGCAGCGCCATTGCCGCATAGGGGTCCATGTTGAAGGTAAAGGGCAGCAGCAAAGCGGTACCGGCGAGACCGCCGATGCCGGGTAGAATGCCTAGCACGAGGCCCATGACGACGCCGCATGACAGCAAGAACAGCCGCCAGGGGTCCATGAGCGTAACGAACGCAGTGCTAGCTGCGTCCAGCATATGTGTTTCCATAACCGTTCGCCTTTCGGAACGTGTGGATTTCAATTCGATCTGAACGTCGGATGCGTCCATAGCGTTTTCCGATCCGCTGGATCGGAAAGACGCGTCTGGTTTATTAAAAGCGCATTTTCTTCACGCGAACCGGTGTCCACTTCGCTTGAAAATGCGCCTGCAGTCCGAACGGCAAATCCCCGATATGAACTTCAACCGCCGCCTTCCTCCCGGATTGCGTGCGGTATCCTAAAGTCTGCGATCGCCCGCCTTGTTTGGCCGGTACGATCGTTCAGCTTCAGGCGTTCGGGGAGCCGCGGGCGTCGAAATGGCGGATGGTCCGCTGGATCGAATAGGGCGAAGGGTCGGCCGGCGTCGGCGCCGTGCCGTCGATGGCCGGCTGCAGTGCAATTTCCGTCTGCAGGCCGAACATGATGTCGGAGGTATCGGAGGCGAAGGAATGACCGATGACCGCCTTGGTCGTTTGATGGTGCGTGCTGGTTTCGATGACCGCATAGGTTCTGGCGGGGGCGGCGGCCTCGAAATTGAAGGCGAGGGCGGCAAGCAGGACAAGCGCGTACGAACCGTGGCGCGCCACGGAATACACGAATTTGTCGAGACGATTCAGAATGCCTTCCGCCATATTATCAAATGCCTCCCCGCATTTATCGCCCATCTGCATGCCCGCTTGCTGCGGGCTCGCTTGGTGTGGGCAAATTTCCCCTATGCTGGTCGGCAAACCCCTCTTTGTAACGAATTCCCCATGGTCACGCCGACGCTCAATCGCCAGGCGATATTTTCTTCTTACGATAGCTTTTGCAGAAGCGGGGCAAAGAATCAACCGCGCGGCGTGGGCGAAATGGAATTATTGGAAGTTTTTGTGAATGTGGCAGGTGCCTATAGATAGTGCAGATAGCCTTGGAATAGCTACAGTTTCAGCGCCGCCCATAAGCCATGCGCACCGAAATGCCCGATGCCGCCAGCGCCACTCCGATCAACAGCAGAATAGCGCCGACGCCGGAGGCGGAAGCTATCAGGCTTGCGCCGAACGGCACAACGAACTGGCCCATACGATTGCCTGTGATCCTCATCGTCATCGCCGTGCCGCGTGCGGCGACGGGGGCCAGATCGACGACATTGGACAGACAGAGCGTAATCGAGAAGCCAAGGCCCATCCCTAAAAGGGCGATGGCGAAATACATGAATGGAAGTGGCAGTGGCAGGGCGAGAATGCAAAAGCCAACAGCGCCGGCGAGCATGCTGACCAGCGTTGTCGACACACGCCCGAAAAGCCCAAGCAGGGGGGCATAGAAAACCCTGGCGAAGATCGCGGCCACGGCGCGGATCGTCAGCAGGATGCCGACCTGTCCGGCATCGATATGCCGTTCGATGGCGAGCAGCGGCAGATAGGCGATCAAGAGATCGACGGATGAGACCGTCACCACGCTGGCGACGATGACGGAGACCAATCCGGGCACGCGCAGAAGTTCGCGCACCGGTGGCGACGGCGGGCGGATTTTTTCGCTCTGGGACCGGTGTTCCGGCCGCATGGCGAAGCCGATGACGAAAAGGGCCACAGCCGCGACGAGCGCGAGCAGGAACAGGGTTGCGGTTGGCGGCACGCGCTGTCCTTCGGCAAGCCAGCTGATCGTCAGCGAACCGCCCATCTGGCCGACCGCCAGCGCCACCATGTAATTGCCGAAAACGGATTCGCGGCCGGCGGGCCCGGCGCAGCGCACGGAATAAATCTGATGGCCGGCCATCAGGAACAGTTGCCCGATGCCACTGAGCACCGTGAAGCCCACAAGCTGCAAAGGTCCATTGGGCCAGAGCCAGAAGGCGAGATTGGACAAGAGCGACAATCCGGAACCCATCCAGATCGCCTTGGCGTCATTGCCTTTGTCGATATAGCGGCCAAGGGGCACAGCCAGAAAGATAGGCAGCAGGGCGTAGCCCGAGGAGATGAGGCCATACCAGAATAGCGGCAGATCGAGTTCGATGGCGCGATAGGAGGTCGTTACTCGCGTGACGGCCTGGATATATTGCAACAGCACGGCATGCAGCATGAACGGCATCAGCGCCAGCCAGTTGAAATCGCGGGCGGGCGCGGCTGGCGTTGGTGTGCTGGACATTTCCTGGCGGGTCTCGACTGGTTCGTGCAAAATCGGTGTGCTCGATCATCATGATCGGGCGTGGGAGACGATGCAATCGGTCCTGGCGCATTTCAGGCATGACCCCTTATATTGAGCACATGTTGCGCCGCTATTCCGCCTCCTCTAAAACCGGTTCAAACGCGACCAAATCGAACGGAGGAAGCCATGCCCCATGATGACGCCGGCGTGCATTGGCACGAACCGAAAGCCGGCCAGAAGGCGGGCCTGGGAAAATTCGGCCGTCCCGCCATGCCCTACGACCAGTTCATGGAAGCCGAGGGCATCCCGGTCTATCGCGACATCGGCGTGAGCACGGTTCGCAATCTGCCGCTGAAACCCTGGGCGCGGCTCGGCGGCCGCGGCAGCTACATCCAGCTTTTCGGCACCGAAGGCCTGTGGGGCATGTATGTCGTCGAAGTGCCCGCCGGCGGCGCGCTGAACATCGAGCGGCATCTTTACGAAAAGATGGTGCTCGTCATCGATGGCCGCGGCTCGGCCGAAATCTGGCAGGAAGGCCAGCCCGTGCGCCAGACGGTCGAATGGCAGCGCGGCTCGATGTTCCCGATCCCGCTCAACGCCTTTCATCGCTTCGTCAACGCCACCAATGCGCCGGCCTTGTTGTTGTGCGGGACGACGGCGCCGAACATTTTCAACCTCGTCGACAATCCGCATTTCGTCTTCAATTGCCCGTATAATTTCTCCGAACGCTATTCCGGCGCTGCCGATTATTTTCAGGCGAGAGACGAGATTGCGCCTGATCCGGTGCGAGGCCTTGCCATGCGCAAGACGAACTTCCTGCCCGATGTGATCAACTGCGATCTGCCGCTCGATAACCGGCGCTCTCCCGGCTATCGCAGGGTCGAGCCGCATATGGCGGGCAA
>JAQGJO010000222.1 GCA_028290595.1 Hyphomicrobiales bacterium
CGACGACCCGCAATATCGCAGCGACCGGTTGCGCGACATCGCTCTGAGCCGGACTGCCGGCATCGACGCGGCCTTGCAGTTCGCCGATGCAGATGCGTTGATCGTTCCCATGGGCACGGCGGCAAAATGGACCGGCAAGGCGGGAGCGCCGGTGCTGGCCCTGCCCGTCGGGCTGGACGATACGGGACGGCCTTTCGGCGTCACGCTTTTCTCGTCCTACGGACAGGATCAGCGATTGCTCGATGCCGGCGCCGCCCTGGCCCCGATTATCGGCGCCCGCCGCCTGCCTGCGCTCTAACATAAGCGGCAATTTCGCCGACTGTCGTCAGCCATACGCCATCGCGGCCAAGCACATCGTCGAGCACTTCCTCGAGATAGCCGATGCGATGCGGATGGCCGATCAACCAGGGATGCAGGTTCAGCACCAGATGGCGGCCGTTGGAGGCGCCGTCGGCCAGAAGCTGGTCGACGGCATCGCGCACGCCATTGCGCCACCGGTCCATGCTCAACCGCCGATGCCAGCCGGAGACCACGTCATCGAGCTCCAGCGCCATCGCAATCGAGACGAGCTGATGGTCCGTATCGGCATGCATTAAAAATGGCTGCTCGTCATTTGGCCAATCAAGCACGTAGTCGACACCGGCCTCGGCAAGCAGGCGTGTCGTGCGCACTGACTGCCCATATTCCGGACCATGCCAGCCCTTCGGCCGCGAACCGGTGGCATGCTCAAGGGCATCGAGCGCTGCCCCGATATAGGCGCGCTCCGCCTCCTCGCTCATATGGTTTGAAATCACACGGGTCAGACTGAAGCCGTGGCCGGCGATTTCCCAACTGCGCGCCATGCATTGGCGCAAGATATAGGGATAGCGCGTCGCCACCGATTGATCGACGGCCGCGGTGGCGATGATGCCACGCTTGTCAAAAGCCTCGATGACCCGAAAAATACCGACCCGGTTGCCGTATTCTCGTTGCGAAAAGGCGCGGAAATCCGGATAGGGCGCGCGCCCGAAGCCGCCTGGCACATTCGGCGGAATGAAGGCATCGGCCGCAGGTTGCATTTCATAATATTCCGCGCTCACGACAAAGGCGACGGCCAGCCGCTTGCCGCCGGGCCAGACGAGCTTTGGTCGATGCGCGATCATCGATGTCGCGTGCGGAAGACGATCGTAGGCGGCAATATCGCTCACGGCACCTGCTCCCAGGTGGCGAGCCGATCCATCACGGTGTCGTAGCAATGGGCCATGTAATGGTCGGCGATCTCGCGGCCGGTCGCGAACCAGACATCTGGGAAGGATTTCATATAGGTCAGTGCTTCATCGAGATATCTGGCGCGCTGGGCCTGACCGATCACGGCCGGATGCACGGCAAGGCACATGGTGGAGCCGCTGGTTGCACCCTCCTGATACAGCCGGTCGAATTGATGCCTTACCATAGTGACAAACTGCTCGCCCTCGAAGGCGGTCGAGAAGATCGGCACGTCGTTCATCTCCACCGAATAGGGCATCGAGATCAGCTTGCCGCTTTTGACCCGGATCGGGAAAGGCTGATCGTCATGGAAAAAATCGCCGAAATAGCTGAACCCTGCTTCAGCGACGAGATCCAGCGTGTTCTCGGTCCCGGCCTGCGGACCAGGACCGCCCATGCCCGACATGGTCAGGCCGGTCAGCTCCTGCACCTCGCGCAGCAGCTCCTGGTAATAGGCGCGCTCCTCAGCCTCGCCCAGGCCGCAGATGAAGCGCGTGTTGAACTGCCCATGCCCAAGCAGATCCCATTTGCGCGCAACGATGGCATCGCAGATTTCCGGATAGCGGCGCAGAGCGGCAACATTCAGCGTCGCCGTGCAGGGGATCGCGTGCTTGTCGAATATCTCCAGCAGGCGCCAGAAGCCGACACGCGGCCCGAATTCCTGACGGCCATACATCATCACGTCCGGCGTCATGCGCGCCCAGGCGTTGATCCACGGGTCCTCCGGCGGTGTCAGCTCATAGTAGAGAATATTGGGACACACCCACACCGCCACGCGCGCCTTGTTCGGCCAGGTAATCGGCGGGCGTTCGGTAATGGGAAGATAGTCGATCCAGCTCTGGTCGCTGGCAACGCGCGTTCGCGCAGTCTCCGGAAATCGCGGGCGATAACTGTACTGCAGCATGGCGCCGCTCCCGGCTGTGTGACCGAATCCACAATGAGATCGCTTGATCCAATCCGGACATTAATTGTAATACACAATGATAAGGGGAGCAGGCCACATGAGCAATAGAGACATCGAAGGCAAGACCGTGCTCGTGACCGGCGCCTTTGGCGGTATCGGACAGGCATTGGTGCAGGCCTTGCTTGAAGCAGGCGCCGCACAGATCATTGCCGCCTCGCGCTCGCCGCAGCCATCGAACGACCGCCGGATTGTGACTGCAACCCTCGACGTGCGGGATCAGGCCTCGGTTGCCGCTCTGGCCAAAACCCATCCGGTGGACATCCTGATCAACAACAGCGGCGTCAATGCCAATACTGGTCCGCTGGCCGTCAACGCCACGGAGGATGCGCGCAACGAAATGGATGCCAATTATTTCGGCTTGCTGAACATGTGCTGGGCATTTGCGCCGCCGATGGTCGCACGCGGCAATGGCGTCATCGTCAACATCCTGTCGACCGGTGCACTTAAAGTGCTGCCGCGCATGACATCCTACTGCGCCAGCAAGGCTGCGGCCTGGTCGCTCACGCAAGGTCTGCGTGCTGAACTTGAGGGCAAAGGGATCGATGTTATCGCCATGCTTCCCGGTGCAACCGATACCAGGCTGACGGCGCATCTGACCATTCCGAAACTATCGCCGAAGACGGTTGCCGATGCGACGATTGCCGCCATCCGCGACGGGGTTCTCGAACGGACCGTCACGCTTACCAGCTAAAACTGGAGCTCAATCGACCGCAGCCAATTAGTTGTGGAACACAAAAAAGCGATGGACCGCCGCCAAAATCGCCCATAGCATCCCGCTGTTAAAGACTTGGCCCAAATCCAGCATGGACCCGTCATCCGCGACTTGCGAGGATACCATGGCGAACACGACGCGACGTGCATTTCTGGAAACCATCGGCGCAGGCGCGATAACCGCTGGCCTCCCCTTCACCATACAGCCGGCATCGGCCGCAGGCGCCGAGACGCTGACCATCGCCTATTCCGCGGCCATAACCGCATGGGATCCGAATTCCGGGCCGCAGGCGGTGAGCCCCAGCAACCAGTCGCTGTATCGCTCGATCTTCGATCCTTACATCAACCAGAAC